>DUCI01000047.1 GCA_012959905.1 Methylococcaceae bacterium
CTTGGCAGCGCTGGAGTGGTCGCCCATCGCGCTCAAATTCGTCCCTGTACCCGTGATAAACAACCCTTTATAGGCCGCCACCCGCAACACCGCCGCCTGTTTATTTTTAATGGTTTTGGCGCCAAAGGTTGTCTGGAAATCCCTTGGTATAGCCTGCTGTTTTATAAACACCTGACCACACCATCAGCCCGCATTCCTGCTCTAGCCAATATTAATCGTTTTTATGACTCGCATTTCACTGGTTGATCAAACTCAACAACTCATTGCGCCTTATTTAAGACCCGGTGATAGCGCTATTGATGCAACGGCAGGTAATGGCTACGATACCGCTTTTCTGGCCCATACAGTTGGCCCCCATGGACACGTCTACGTCTTTGACTTACAACAAAAAGCATTAACCGCCACAAAGAGCCATTTAGCCACACGGGGCTTAAGCCATATCCCCGTGCGCTATTGCCTCAGCTGTCACCAATACCTAAGCCAACACATTGCTGAAAACGATAGCCTTAACATTAAAGCTATTATGTTTAATTTAGGTTATTTACCCGGCGGTGATAAAACCCTGACCACACAGGCAGGAAGTACGCTGATAGCGATTCAATCGGCTGTTAACTTACTCGCTATCGATGGCTGCTTATCGATTATCGCCTACCCCGGCCATCGTGCCGGCGCGCTTGAATTCAGTTGTATTTATAACTGGTTTACAACCCTTAATCCGCTCAGCTATGCTCTTAAACGCATCAGTATCGAAAAGACCCTACGCCCAGCGCCCGAAGTCTTTTTTATTCGGCGCCGGAGATGACTTTGTCGCGGTGTTAATTATCGCCACTGACTAAGAAAGCCATTCGTTAAGGTAAGGGTAGGTCAGCCCATTCAGAATGGCGTAATCATGCCAAGATAATTAATACCCTGTTCTGTTTTCTTAAAAATTACCCAAACCCCTTCAGGCCTTACACGGTTGAAAGTATTCGTTTATGAACCGTCTGTGGTTTTCAAATGAAGGTCACCTGAACAGGTGACTGCTGAACAACTTTCCTAAAAAAGTCTAACGCTATAATTAGTTCATTAATTTTAACAGTTACAAGGCATGTAACCTTTTTTTGGTCGGGGCGAAAGGATTTGAACCTTCGACCCCCACAACCCCATTGTGGTGCGCTACCAAGCTGCGCTACGCCCCGACGACATCAAAAAATAATTATTTTAGTAGTACTAATACTTCTTCCAATTCAATCCGCATCTGCTGAATCAATTGTTTCGTGACATTACTGTCAACCCGATTATTATCATTTTCTAAATGACTTCTGGCACCACTAATCGTGTAACCGTGTTCATATAATAACGATCGAATCTGACGAATAATCAGCACGTCATGGCGTTGATAATAGCGCCTATTACCGCGTCTTTTAACCGGTTCTAACTGGTTAAATTCTTGCTCCCAGTACCGTAACACATGCGGTTTAACATCACACAATTCACTCACTTCACCAATGGTGAAATAGCGTTTCGCCGGAATTTCCGGTAATTGATTATTATTACTTGGCTCCAGCATATGCTTCTACCCGCGCTTTTAATTTCATACCTGATCGAAATGTTACCACACGCCGCGCTGAAATAGGAATTTCTTCCCCAGTCTTAGGGTTTCTGCCGGGACGACTGCTCTTGTCTTTTAATTCAAATTTACCGAAACCGGATATTTTGACCTGTTCGCCCAGCTCTAAAGATGACTTAATTTCTTCAAAAAACAATTCGACAATCTCTTTGGCTTCACGTTTATTTAAACCCATATCATCGTATAAGCCTTCCGCAAAATCTGCTTTTGTTAACGCCATAATCTACTCAATCCCTTAATTTTGCATTCAAGTTCAACGTTAATTTCTCCAGCACCGATGCCATTAATCCATCAATTTCTGTATCTGTCATTGTTTGTGTTAAATTCTGAATAAAAAACCCTAAACCTATACTTTTTTTATTAGCCTCAATACCTTCGCCTCGATAGATATCAAAGACAATAACCTCTTTAATCGCTTCTTCTTCAAAGCCATTGATTTCAGCTAAAATACGGCTCACCGGCATGTTTTCATCAACAATCAGTGCTAAATCACGGCGCACAGATGGAAACTTCGACAATGAGGTGAATTTTGGCACCCCCTTATTTAACACAAACTCTTGTTTTAATTCAAATAAAAATACCGAACTATCAAAACCATAGTGTTTTTCTAGGGATGGATGTAAGACCCCTAGCCACCCGATTAAAGCACCGGTCTTGGTTTTAATCGCTGCTGTTTGTCCTGGATGTAGGGCTGGATGTTCTTGCGCAACAAAATCTGGCTCAATACCATTAAGCGCAAAAATAGCCTCTAAATCCGCTTTAACATCATAAAAATCAATTTTTTTGGACGCCTCGCCCCATTGCTCAGGTAATTGTGAGCCTAAGACTAAACCCGCTAACATTTTCTCTTGCGCAATTTCCCCGGCATCCGCTCCCACTTTAAAGCACAAACCCGCCTCAAATAACCGCACCCGACTGTGTTGACGACTCACATTTCTATGCGCTGCATTTAATAAGCCACACCAGATAGTCGTTCGCATGACTGATAATTCAGAAGAAATAGGGTTTTTCAACGCAATCACACGGTCTTCGGGCGCGATTTTTTGTTGATCCTTGGCATCAACAAAGCTGTAAGTAATCGCCTCCTGATAACCGCGGTCAACCAACAAATCTTTAATCCGATCAACACCTAAAACGGTTTCTGGCGCGGATGATAGCCGCGCATGCATTAATAAACTTTGCTGTGGCAAATTATTGTAACCGTAGACACGCCCTAATTCCTCAATAAGATCCGCCTCAATAACAATATCAAAACGAAAACCCGGCGGTGTTATTGCCCAGCCATTATCCTGGCGTTCAATAGCCATCCCTAACCGTTGAAATATATCTTCAACCTCTTCAGCGGGCATAGCCACACCTAAAACCTTTGCAATGCGTTCTTCACGCAACAATACCGGCAACCGTTTTGGCAAATAGGTTTCATCGGTTAGCTCAACGATGGGCCCTGCACTCCCCCCGGCGATATCAATAATCATTTGACTGGCGCGTTCTATCGCTCGGCGCTGAATAAAGGGGTCAACACCTCGTTCAAAACGGTGCGATGAATCCGTATGCAGCCCTAAATCACGCGCTTTACCCATCATCATTTCAGGCGTGAAAAATGCACATTCCAGAAAAATATCAACCGTTTCATCACCCACAGCGGAGTCCTTACCGCCCATAACACCCGCTAAAGCAACCGGACCCCGGTCATCGGCAATCACTAAAATATCGTCACTCAGCGTCAATGATTGATCATTTAACAAGACAATCGTCTCGTCTTTTTTCGCATAGCGAACCGCAATTTGACCCGATAATTTACCGGCATCAAAAGCATGAAGCGGTTGGCCTAGTTCCAATAAAATATAATTGGTAATATCGACCAAAGGGCCCAAGCTTCTATGACCCGAACGACGTAAGCGTTCTTGCATCCACAGCGGTGTGTCTGCATTAACCTTCACACCCTTAATCAAACGCCCTAAATAACGAGGACATAAAGAGGGTTCGACAACCGTAATGTCTCTGGTCTGCTGATGCTCAACGGCTACTACCGACGGTTCAGTCGGCTGCCAAGGCATTTTATTCAATAACGCAACTTCGCGACTCACCCCATCAATACTTAAACAATCGGCTCTATTGGGGGTTAAATCCAACTCTATTAAGGTATCGTCCAGTGAGAGATATTCTCGCACATCAACGCCTACGGGGGCCTCATCAGGCAAAGCCATTAGCCCTTCGGCTGAATCAGCTATCCCTAATTCCTGCTCGGAACACAGCATGCCAAAAGACAATTCGCCTCGCAGCTTTGATTTTTTGATTTTAAATCCACCCGGCAATACGGCGCCGACCAAAGCCGTCGGCACATGCATGCCGATACTGACATTATTAGCCCCGCAGACAATTTGTAGCGGCTCATCGCCACCGACATCAACCGAACAAACTTTCAACTTATCCGCATTACTGTGTTGCTCTAGGGCAACGACTTTACCCACCACCACACCAGAAAAATCTGCTGCGGCCGGGGTCACAGAATCGACTTCCAGGCCGGCCATGGTCAGTTGCTCAACCAAGGCTTCTGTCGTAAGATCGGGGTTAACTTGTTCTCTTAACCAGGCTTCACTAAAACGCATGCTTCAAACTTCCCCAATCAATTAAATTGTTCAAGAAATTTAAGGTCGTTTTCAAAAAACAACCGTAAATCATTAATGCCATATCGCAGCATGGCTAACCGTTCAACACCCATTCCAAAGGCCAATCCAGTGAATTGGTCAGAATCAATATCTACCGATTTAAAAACAGCAGGGTGAATCATTCCACACCCCATCACCTCAAGCCAACCGGTATGACTACATACGCGACAGCCAACGCCATCACACATCACACACTCAATATCAACTTCTGCTGAGGGTTCCGTAAACGGAAAATAAGAGGGCCTGAAACGAACCTGAATATCTTTCTCAAAAAATGCTCTTAAAAATTCAAACACAACGCCTTTAAGATCCGCAAAGCTGACATCGGTATCAACCACAAAGCCCTCAACTTGGTGAAACATTGGGGTATGGGTGATATCTGAATCACAACGATAAACCCGTCCGGGAGCAATCACTTTCAACGGTGGCGTACCCTTTTCCATGACCCTAACCTGAACCGGTGAAGTATGTGTTCTTAAAACCGTATGGGGATCAAAATAGAAGGTATCATGCATCGCCCGCGCAGGGTGATGGGCTGGAATATTTAAGGCTTCAAAATTATGATAATCATCTTCAATCTCAGGACCTTCAACAACCTCAAAACCAACGCCCTTAAAAATTTCTGTTATCCGTCGTAAGGTAATGGTGACCGGATGAATACCCCCACCAGACTGACTACGGCCAGGTAAACTCACATCAATTTTCTCTTGATTGAGACGCTGGGCTAATTGTTCAGACTGCAGCGCACTTTTACGTGACTCCAATGCGGTCTGGAATTGTTCTTTAGAATGATTAATTGCCTGCCCAACAATGGGCCGCTGCTCGGGGTCTAATTTACCCAAAGCCTTCATTTGCTGAGTAAACTCACCTTTTTTACCTAAATATCGAACCCTAACTTGATCCAATTCATTTAGATCTTTAGCATCTGACACTAATGCCAAGGCCTCGGTTAAAACTTGTTCTCGGGTCACTGACACACCCTACTCCCCAAAAAATTGTATGGTAAGGAAAAGTAAGAAATAGCCTTTTATGGAAAATAAAAAACGCCCGTTCCTAATACTAAGAACGGGCCTTTCTAATCGACTGCTATAAACTTTTCTGTGCTAACTTCGCTAGCTCTGCAAAAGCCTCGCTGTCATGTACCGCGATATCGGCTAATACTTTACGATCTATTTCAACATTGGCTTTACTTAAACCATTCATGAAACGACTATAAGACAACCCACATTCACGTGCTGCCGCATTAATCCGAACAATCCAAAGCGCTCTAAATTGACGTTTACGCTGTTTACGATCTCGGTACGCATATTGACCGGCTTTAATAACCGCTTGTTTAGCAACGCGATAAACTCGGCTTCGTGCGCCGTAATAACCTTTCGCCTGCTTTAATATCTTTTTGTGTCTTGCTCTCGCCGTGACACCTCTTTTTACTCTTGCCATAACCTATTCCTATTTCCTAAAAATCAACTGTAAGGCATCATGCGTGCTGCACTACGCACGTCTGATGCATGAAGGGTCGCTGCTTTACGCAACTGTCTTTTCCGCTTCGTGCTCTTTTTAGTCAGGATATGACGTCGATGTGACTGACCACATTTGAAACCACCTGAAGCCGTACGTTTAAAACGCTTAGCGGCTCCTCGGTTCGTTTTTATTTTTGGCATTTGTTTTTACTCCAACTTTCAAAATTTAAATTAATTAGTCCCTGTAACTGATCTCCAGGTAGGCAAAATGCATGGCCCGACTGGAGTTTTAATCACCTCAAGTGATTACTATCAACACATCCTATGTCGATAGACTATGGTGTAAACCATATTTGATTGCGCTACAACCCACGACGAGGGCTCCAGCGACTATTTCTTTTTCAAAGCCGACATCACCATAACCATTTGTCGACCTTCCATTTTTGGAAATTGCTCAACTTCGGCCAACGCAAGCAAATCTTTCTCTATGCGCTTAAGCAAGGTCATGCCAATTTCACGATGTGCCATTTCCCGACCTCTAAATCGCACCGTAATTTTGGTTTTATTGCCTTCACTTAGGAATTTAGTCAAACTTCTAAGTTTAACTTGATAGTCACCTTCTTCAGTTCCTGGGCGAAATTTAATTTCCTTCACCTGAATCTGTTTCTGCTTCTTCTTTGCCGCTTGTTGTTTTTTGTTCAGTTCAAATTGAAACTTACCAAAATCCATAATTCGGCATACTGGAGGATCTGCATTAGGAGAAATTTCAACTAAATCTAAACCTGCTGTTCCCGCAAGTTCCATTCCCTCAGCCAAACTCACAACGCCTGCTTGCTCGCCATCGGCCCCTATTAATCTAATCCTACGCGCCGTAATCTGGTTATTCAGCCGTTCAGTCTTTTTTGCAGCGATACGCTATTCCCCTATATTCTTACTTTTTAAATAAAATTGCATCGTGAACCCTATCCACAAAGTCACTTACCGTAAAGCCACCCAGATCTTCTCCACTCTGCGTTCTTACCGTGACCTGCTTATTTTCTAATTCTTTGTCGCCTATAATCAAGAGATAGGGAACTCTCTGCATTGAGTGCTCGCGAATTTTAAAGCCTATCTTCTCATTTCTCAAGTCAATTTTAACTCTAACACCTTGTTTTTTCAGAACTTGCTCCACTTCATGGGCAAACTCTTCATGTCGACCAGTAATATTAAGAACAACAACTTGTACCGGTGCCAACCAAATCGGCAGCGTTCCTGCATGTTGTTCAATCAAAATACCAATAAATCGCTCCAAAGAACCTAACACCGCACGATGTAACATGACCGGAACTTGCTTACTGCCATCTTCGGCAATATAAGTTGCTCCCAAGCGCCCAGGCATCGAAAAGTCAACCTGAATAGTTCCACACTGCCAAACACGACCAATACAGTCTTTGAGCGAAAACTCAATTTTAGGGCCATAAAAAGCACCTTCTCCGGGTTGCAACGCCCAATCCAGTTGTTTGTTGTTCAACGCTAATTCTAACGCTTGTTCGGCTTTATCCCATACTGCATCATCACCCACCCGATTTTCCGGTCGAGTCGACAATTTAACCAAAACCTCATCAAAACCAAAATCTTTATAAACCGCAAACAACAAATCTATAAATTCCGAAACCTCCGTCTGAATCTGCTCTTCGGTACAGAAAATATGCGCATCATCCTGTACAAAATTTCTAACCCGCATCAAACCATGCAACGTTCCAGAGGGCTCATTTCGATGACATGAACCAAATTCTGCCATTCTAATCGGTAAATCGCGGTAACTCTTTAAGCCCTGATTATAAATCTGAACATGACAAGGACAATTCATCGGTTTAATAGCATAATCACGATTTTCCGAATGCGTCGTAAAAATCATGTCACCAAATTTATCCCAATGACCTGATTTCTCCCAAAGTGAGCGATCAACGACCTGCGGTGTTTTCACTTCTCCATAGCCATGGAGACGTAACTTTTCACGGATATATTGCTCAATTTGCTGATAAATAGTCCATCCATTCTCGTGCCAAAACACCATTCCCGGCGCTTCTTCTTGCGAATGGAATAAATCCAATTGTTTCCCTAGACGGCGATGATCTCGCTTTTCCGCCTCTTCCAGGCGATGTAAATAGTCTTTCAGCGCTTTTTTATCTGACCAAGCCGTACCGTATATGCGCTGCAACATTTCATTATCTGAATTACCACGCCAATAAGCCCCGGCAATCTTCATTAACTTAAAGGCCTTTAATTTACCGGTACTCGGAACATGAGGACCACGACATAAATCGGTGAAGTCACCCTGCGTATAAAGCGACAAGTCTTCATTTGCTGGAATACTTTCAATAATCTCAGCCTTATAGTTTTCTGCAATACCGCGAAAAAAAGTAACCGCCTCATCGCGCGACTTAACAGCCCGCGTGACCGGGTAGTTTTTAGCGACTAATTCCGCCATCTTTTTTTCTATTTTTCGTAAATCCTCGGGGACAAAAGGACGCTCAAAGGAAAAATCATAAAAAAACCCATCCTCAATAACAGGACCAATCGTCACCTGAGCACTAGGAAATAACTGTTTAACGGCCTGCGCTAACAAATGTGCTGTTGAATGACGTATAACCTCTACCCCTTCGTCATCTTTAGCGGTAATGATTTGCAATACTGCATCTTCGGCAATAACTGTCGAGGCATCAACTAAATCACCATCAATTTTCCCCGCTAAGGTCGCCTTCGCTAGGCCACTCCCAATGGACTGCGCCACCTCCATAACGGTAACCGCCTTATCAAATGGACGCTTCGAGCCATCGGGTAAAGTTATAACTGGCATATCACAAAAAACACTCTCTTCATCTTTAATAAAAAAAGCATCGCTGAGCGATGCTTTCAAAAATTACTGGTAGGCACGAGTGGATTCGAACCACCGACCCCCACCATGTCAAGGTGGTGCTCTAACCAACTGAGCTACGCGCCTAAATTCTTATTCTGAATTTAACCGATTACTATACTAAAAAATCAACACCTTAGCAATATCAAATCAACAAACCCTTATTTAAGGTTTCAATTTGATCACGGATCCGCGCGGCCTCTTCAAATTCAAGATTCTTGGCAAAATCATACATTTCATCCTCTAGTTTCTTTATTTTACGCGTTATTTCCTGTGGTGTGTACACCTTACCGTCCTCTTGAGCATCTGTTGCCGAACGTACTCTTTTACCGTTAACCGTTCCAGAACCTGGAATAGAGAGCTCTAGAATATCGGACACCGACTTATAAATAGATTTCGGAGTAATGCCATGAGCGGCATTATAACTGGCTTGTTTTTCACGGCGCCGATCAGTCTCGCTAATCGCTTGCTGCATTGATTTGGTTACCTTGTCTCCGTATAAAATAGCGCGACCATTAACATTTCGAGCCGCACGGCCAATGGTTTGAACCAATGAGGTTATCGAGCGCAAAAAACCTTCTTTATCCGCATCTAAAATGGCCACCAACGACACTTCTGGAAGATCCAACCCCTCTCTTAATAAATTGATTCCCACTAAAACATCAAACTTCCCTAATCGCAAATCTTGAATAATTTCAACCCGCTCAACAGTATCCACATCAGAATGTAAATAACGCACTCTGACACCGTGTTCTTGCAAATAATCCGTTAAATCTTCTGCCATCCGCTTGGTCAAGGTTGTGATTAAAACACGCTCTCCCTTAACCGCACGTATATTAATTTCAGATAAAACATCATCTACCTGCGTGGTGGCCGGACGAACTTCAACAATGGGATCCAATAAACCGGTGGGGCGCACCACTTGTTCAACCACATTGCCAGAATGTTCATGCTCATAGCGCCCTGGGGTTGCTGAAACATAAATCTTTTGTGATGATCGTAATTCAAACTCTTCGAACTTTAACGGTCTGTTATCCAATGCTGACGGTAACCGAAACCCATATTCAACCAAGGTTTCCTTACGCGAACGATCACCCTTGTACATTGCCCCTAACTGCGGAATCGTCACATGACTCTCATCCACAATCACTAAGGCATTTTTGGGCAAATAATCAAACATAGTCGGTGGTGACTCACCGTCTTCCCGACCCGACAAATACCGTGAATAATTCTCAATCCCTGAGCAATACCCCACTTCGAGTATCATCTCAATATCAAAAAATGTACGTTGCTCTAAGCGCTGCGCCTCGACTAATTTATTAAGCGAGCGCAATTGTTCCAAGCGATTTTTCAACTCTACTTTAATCTTGTCAACTGCCGTAAGCAACGTTTGCCTTGGCGTGACATAGTGGCTCTTAGGATAAACCGTATAACGGGCCACCCGCGACATGATCTCTCCGGTCAAGGGGTCAAACAAAGAAATACGCTCAATTTCATCATCAAATAATTCAATGCGCACGGCATCTTGCTCAGACTCCGCAGGAAAAACATCAATCACATCGCCACGAACCCGATACGTTGCCCTGCGCAATTCAATATCATTGCGGGTGTATTGCATGTCCGTCAATCGCCGAAGGATATCGCGCTGCTTAATCATATCCCCACGCACTAAATGCAAAACCATCTTAAAATAAGATTCTGGCTCACCTAACCCATAAATAGCCGAAACGGTGGCGACAACAATGGTATCGGATCGTTCTATTAACGCTTTGGTTGCCGATAAACGCATCTGCTCAATATGCTCATTCAACGAGGCATCTTTATCGATAAAAGTATCCGATGCCGGCACATACGCTTCCGGCTGATAGTAGTCGTAATAAGAAACAAAATACTCAACGCTATTATTCGGAAAAAACTCTTTCATTTCACCGTATAATTGGGCGGCCAGTGTTTTATTAGGCGCTAGAATCATGGTGGCACGTTGTGTTTCTTGAATAACATTAGCGATAGTGAAGGTCTTGCCTGACCCGGTCACTCCCAACAAAGATTGGTGCACCTCACCGTCAGACAGCCCCGCAACTAAGGCCGCAATAGCTTCCGGTTGATCACCGGCCGGCTCAAAACGACTGTGAATCTTAAACGCCTTTTTCATCTAAAAACTGATCTCCACACAAAGTAATCCAGATAGAATTTTAGCAAGTGTGACGACTTAGCGTATAATTGATTGCTTTAAACTTAGTCACATTAAATATTTCATGGACATTACTCTCTCTGATCGCGTCAACGCTGTTAAGCCCTCGGCCACCTTAGCTATCACAGCTCGCGCTGCTCAACTTCGGGCCAACGGAAAAGACATCATCAGTTTAGGTGCTGGCGAGCCAGACTTTGACACGCCAGAACATATCAAAAAAGCCGCCATTAAAGCATTGGCCGAGGGCTTCACGAAATATACCCCGGTCGACGGCACGCCTAGCCTTAAAAAAACGATCATTAAAAAATTTGAGGCCGATAACAATCTACACTACGAAGACGATCAAATTTTGGTCTCTTGTGGTGGCAAACAAAGCTTCTTCAATCTCGCCCAAGCGCTCATTAACCCCGGTGATGAAGTCATTATTCTCGGCCCGTACTGGGTTTCCTATCCTGATATGATCTTATTAGCCCAAGGAAAGCCCGTCATCATTACCGCCACTCAAGACCAACAATTCAAAATAAGCCCCGAACAGTTACGTGCTGCACTCACACACAACACCCGCTTATTTGTCATTAATAGCCCTTCAAACCCAACCGGCGTTACCTATACCCTAGATGAACTCAAAGCCTTAGCTGTCGTTCTAAAAGAATACCCCAATGTTATTATTGCCACCGACGACATGTATGAGCATATCACTTGGGAAAAAGGTTCTTTTGTCAATATTCTCAACGCGGCACCTGAACTCTACAACCGCACAGTCGTCCTTAACGGTGTCTCTAAGGCGTATTCAATGACCGGTTGGCGTATTGGCTATGCAGGCGGACCCCGGGAAATTATTCAGGCTATGAAAAAAATACAGTCTCAAAGCACGTCTAATCCGACATCAATTTCTCAAGTCGCTGCTGAAGCGGCCATTTCAGGCAACCAAGACTGCATGCAAACACGATTATTTGAGTTTAAAAAGCGTCATGATTATGTCGTTAAAATGCTGAACCAGATCCCCGGCATTGACTGTCTCAAAACTGACGGGACTTTTTATGTCTTCCCCGATGTCAGCAAAGCCATTGCCCGATTAAATAACATCGAGAATGATCTGGATTTTGCCGAACACCTCATTATCAATGCGGGCGTTGCTGTTGTTCCAGGCTCTGCCTTTGGCTGCCCTGATCATATTAGAATATCTATCGCCACCAGCATGGAGAATCTTGAGAACGCTATTAAACGAATAGGTCTTGCTCTCTAATAGCCCGGGTCTTAAATGCATTAACAACGCAACTACAACACTTCGGTTAACGGCCTTGTTGATGGTTTCTTAATCGTGCCACAGGGCTTATCGACAAACTTTTCCCGACAAGACTAATCCGGCTATCGACGCCATAAACACAAGCCACATTTTGTTGCGTTAAAACCCTCTCCGGGACCCCCTCACAAAACAGCTCGCCCTCATTCATCAAATAAATTCGATCGCAAAATCGTGCTGCCAAACTCAAATCATGCAAAACGACCACAGCCGACTTTAGCCCTCTGGCATGCTCTCGAAGCAACTCCATCACGTGCAATTGGTGATAAGGATCTAATGTCGAAACCGGTTCATCGGCAAAAATAATTTCAGGCTCCCCAGCCAATACCCGCGCCATCATCACCAAGGCTTGCTCCCCTCCCGATAACGACGTGACTAGGCGCTTACGATAGCTCAGTGTTTCCGTTAGCCGCATCGCTCTAAGTACTTTTTCTTGGTCTTGATCACTCGCGGGCTGCCACCATTTCTGAAAAGGTAGTCGCCCAAGCGCAATCATCTGCTCAACCTCAATGGGCCAATGCGCCTTTGCACCTTGGATTAGGTAACTCAATTTTTGCGCGCGCTCGCGCACCGCTAAAGCAGATACCGGTTTCAAAGAACCCGAAACTGTCACTGACACACAGCCATCGCTTGGAGTATCGATACCACTTAACAATCTCAACAATGTACTTTTACCGGCCCCATTAGGCCCAATTAAACCAATCAATTCACCTTCATTAATAGCCACAGTGACATCACGGATCAAGGTAATCCCTTCCTCGACTCGAAAGGTGAGTTGTTGCCCCGTTAAAAGCAACGAGCTATCATTACACGCGCTATTTATGACCATACGTTGCGGTTTTTCAAAATCAAATACAAAAAGAAAGGTCCTCCGACTAAGGACGTTATCACGCCTAATTTTAACTCACCGCCACTGGATAGAAGTTGAACAGCCACATCGGATAAAAGAAGTAGAACCGCACCGCCTAAGGCACTGACCGCTAACAACCGTTGCGGGTCATGTCGAACCCATGGTCTGAGCAAATGCGGTATCACTAATCCAATAAAGCCTATATTCCCAGAAACAGAAACTGCAGCGCCTACACAAGCCACTACGCCGATCACCAACCGCCACCTTAAGTGCCGCACATTAAACCCTAATGATTTTGTCGTTTCCTCACCTAATGTCAAAGCATTTAAAAAACGCCCACAACTCAAAATCAGCACCCACCCCACGGTAATAAAAGGTACTGTAATTAACACCTCATTCATGCTCCGATTAGCGACCGAGCCTAACAACCAAAATACAATTTCCTGCATCGCATACGGATTAGGTGCAAAGTTCAACGCCATCGCCATTAGTGCACCCGCAAGCGTATTAATAGCAATCCCTGCCAAAATTAATGTCACCGTAGAACCCGACCGACCTGCCAATAAAAAAATCATCACGACCGAGACTAAAGCACCCACTAAGCCTGCCAACGGAAGCACAAACCATGACCATTGAGTCATACCAAAGTAAAATACCAGTACCGCACCGAGTGCGGCACAATTTGAAACACCAATAACCCCTGATTCCGCCAATGGGTTTCGTAACAAACCTTGCAACGCTGCGCCAGAAATACCTAATGTAGCGCCAACAAGCATGGCTAGAAAGGCTCGTGGTAGGCGTATCTCAAAAAGTATCAGCGCATCAAGACTGGCTTTATTATCGACCATCGCCGCCCAAATATTGGCCCACTGTAGCGTCACAGGACCTACGCATATATCGGCAAAGAAACTACCCATCACTGCCAAAAACAAAAGCCCTAAAACACGCGGATAGCTATTCATTCCGTTTCCCGACAAGAGACTCAATAGCTTCTACCACCATGGGTCCCGCACACGCTCTAAGCCGTGACGGAATAAACTCAAGCGCCTGAGTCAAAGGCATTTTGTTAAGCACTGGATGACTCACATAGTGACTGGCTAATGAATTAGGGTTATCAACATGTTTTTCAATAAACAAAAAATCCGGTTGCGCAGCGACCAATCGCTCCAGCGTAATTTGCTCAAACCCAACAACCCCCATTTCAATCGCCAAATTATCAAACCCCGCGACTTTAAGCATTGTATTTTCAAGGGTACCAGACCCCATCGTATACCCATTTGGAGAATAAATGAGCGCTGTTTTTTTAATCCCTTGATGTTGCTTATCAAGATGCGCTAATTGCTCGTCCATTTTTTTTACCATCTGTTTTGCACCACTGTGATAACCCACCCAGGCCCCAAAATTTAACACCATCTCACGAATCTCAGCTATCGATTGTGGCAACCCTATCAATTTAACGGGATACCCTAAATGCCTAAGAAAGCGTACTGCATCTCGGGAGGCAAAAGCACTGCCGACAATTAAATCTGGCTTTAAAGGCAATACTTCTTCAATGCCACCACTATTTAATACTAGGCCATCGGCAGCAGCGGCCATATAAGATAAATGAGGATCAATGGCACCCCGTGTGACTGATGCAATATGTTGCCGAGGCACCAGCATCAATAACAATTGATCGGTACATAAACTCAGAGAAACAATGTTCTTCGGCACACTCTCTTGTGCAAGACAACTACTGACACCCAACACCAGAACCAGCAAACACTTAAACCATACCCCTAAGCCTGTTCTTACTAACACTATTGCACCGTAAATGGCGCGTCTCACAACGCCATTAAGGATAAAATCGATTAAATACACCCTGTTTTAACGATGTTTTAAAAAGTCTTCAAAAGCAAGTTTCAATTCTGGGTGCGCCAAACCGTATTCAACCGTAGCAATCAGAAAACCTAATTTAGAGCCACAATCATAACGCTTCCCTTCAAATTCATAAGCATAAACCGGCTCATCCGCCAGTAACTTTGCAATGGCATCAGTCAACTGAATTTCACCCCCAGCGCCTGCGCCTAGCCCTGATAATTTTTCAAAAATAGTGGGTGTAAACAGATAACGCCCGACAACCGCCAAGTTAGAAGGCGCATCTTCAGGATTAGGCTTTTCAACAATATGTTCAACGGTACTCAGCCCAGCACCCGCATCATTCACCTCAACAATACCATAACTACTGGTTTCTTCGGGTGCGACACGTTCAACACCAATAATACTATTTTGCTGCTGAGCAAATTGATCAACCATTTGCTTTAGACACCCTCGCGAACCGTCTGCTATTAAATCATCGGGCAAAATAACCGCAAAAGGTTCATCACCGATAACCGGTGCCGCGCATTGAACGGCATGCCCCAATCCTAAGGCCTCTGCCTGCCTGATAAAAACATATGAAATATGATCAGGTAAAATGCGCTTCAGTTGTGCCAAATCCGCGGCTTTACCTTTATCGGCTAATTCCCGCTCCAACTCATAAGCCTTATCAAAGTGATCCTCAATAGAGCGTTTATTTCTACCGGTAATAAATATCATGGTATCAATACCTGCAGCAACTGCCTCTTCAACAGCATATTGAATCAGTGGCTTATCAACGATAGGTAGCATTTCTTTCGGGCTTGCCTTGGTGACGGGTAAAAACCGCGTTCCTAAACCGGCAACAGGAAAAACGGCTTTGGTTATCTTATTTTTCATCGACCTTCTACTCTTCTTTTATATAAACATTCAAAAAACAGCTATCACTCAGTTTCCTTTCTGAATTGAAAACCACGTGCTGCCCAACATTATTGTAATAAATACCTTCCAGTACTGCCACTTGCACTCACTTAGCTACCGTAGCAGACGAATAAACTGGCGAGACCGTTTCACCTGAGTGACGACGTAAATAGTCAATCACAACAGACCAAATAGGCACCCCTGTTGATTTCTGCTGGGTGGTCGCCCAACCCGCAACACTGTAATGCTTTCGGGCATCAATCAAGTCCCCAGAATCTAATCGCATCTCACTAATTCGCTCACCCGGTTTTCCCGCTGGGTGACACCGATAATGCAGGCCACTCACCCGGACCATATCGCCTCCTTGCTGAAAATAAGGATCGGGGTTAAACATATTATCACTGACATCTTCCAATAAATTTTTTAACTGCTCGCCTGATAACGTCCGTTGATAAATTTCCGGATAGGTAATGGCGGTATGATTAAATATATCCTCTACAGTAATTCGGTCACCGGGCAACAGCGAACCTCCCCACCTAAAACCCGGCGACAACACAATCTGACACCCAGTAGATTCTTGTAATGCCGATAAAATGAGCTGATCAAAAGAGCCTCCAAAGCTGTCACTCCGATACAATAAGTTTTCAGTTTGCGCTAAGGGCTCTGTCAATTGCTGCAAATAAGGTGCTCTTACGTGATCAATATAGGCCGCCATCTGCTGATCAGCCGCCAACAAATTCGAAAAAACAGGCAATAATCGGTAACGGAAATCACGAACACGACCGGCCTTAACCACTAAATCCAGAACCGCTAAAAACTTGCCATGACTGCCCGCATTAGTCACCAATGTTTTACCACGCGCATTGGAAACGGGTATCGGCCGAGGGAGCGCATGATGCGTGTGGCCACCCAAAATAACATCAATACCGGTTACTCTGGCAGCCAATTTTAAATCAACAGCCAAGCCATTATGTGACAACAAGACCACAGCATCGGCCAGTTTTCGATCTCGAATCTCATCAACCTGCTGCTGTAATCGATGTTCTTGAATACCGAACTGCCAATCGGGCACCAGATAACGCGGGTTAGCAATTGGCGTATAGGGAAAAGCCTGGCCAATCACCGCAATTCGAGCGTGAGTCAATTGCTTAATCACATAAGGCTTAAAAATGTGCGCTGGTTCAATTCCGTCCCTAAAAGCAGCTTCTTCCGTCAGCGTTACATTATGGCCTAAAAAATCTCCCTGGAACTGCGACAGATTTTTCTTAACTTGCCGTTCACCGTAGGTAAATTCCCAATGGCCCGTCATGGCATCAACCGCTAATAAATTGCTAGCCCCTAGCATATCCTGACCTTGTGTCCATAGGGCCGTTGCCGAACCTTGCCAACTATCGCCACCATCCAGCAACAAGGTATTCCCCGGGCCGCGCTCCGCTCTCATTTGTTTTATCAACGTCGCCAAATAAGAAAAGCCGCCCATCTTGCCATAAAGCTCGGCAGCTTCAACAAAATTTAAGCCGGTAAAAGCATGGGCCTCAAGACTATGTGGTACCAGCCCAAAAAACTCAATAAAATCTCGTCCCGCGAGTAATGACAAGGGATCACTTGATAAGGCACCTACAGAATTGTTGACCGGCTCACGGTAATAGACGGGATTTAATTGTGCGTGACAATCGGTAAAATGTAACAGTGAGGCATTACCAAAAGAAGGTAAAGAATAAATATCCTCTACGGCTGCCGAAGAAGTTCGACTGATCGCCGGTATAAAACCTAACGTGATTAAGGCTTGAAGAAAACGGCGCCGTTGCACTTATTTTCCATGGCCCAAATCATCATAATCCACAGGGCCATTCCATTGACCTTAAAGAACCCTTAAAACGACTGACGCGAATAGCCGTGAAAACAAAACTATTCACCAATCTGATCACCCTCTTCTCTAGGCACCCAGTCTTCGTTTAATTTTAACTGCAACATATGCACACGCCGACTATCGGCACGAATAACATCAAAATTAAAACCATCAATCGTAATTTTCTCGCCTTTTCTGGGTAAGTGTTTCAAGTGTTGAACCACCAATCCGCCCATAGTCCCGACATCACTGCCATCTAACTGAGTATAAAAATACTCATTAAACTCGGAGATTGGCGTAATCGCTTTAATCGTAAAAACGCGGTCACTGCGCCTAAAAATATAGACCTCATCGTCCTGATCATGCTCATCTTCTATCTCACCGACGATTTGCTCAAGCACATCTTCAATAGTAACCAATCCCGCCGCCTCTCCATATTCATCGACAACAATAGCCATATGATTACGATTTGTTCTGAATTCATTCAATAAAACATTAAGCCGTTTACTTTCAGGAATAAACCGAGCTGCACGCATAATTTCTTCAACACGCAAGGTCTCATCCTGACGGCTATGCGCTAACAAGTCCTTGGCCAATAAGACACCAACGACCTCACTACGATCTTCATTAATAACAGGAAAACGCGAGTGGGCCGACTCAATAACCAACGGAAAAATAGTTGCTAAATCAGCCTCTCTCGGCATGACAACCATCTGACTACGCGGGATCATAATATCTCTCACCCGCATTTCTGAAACCTGTAAAACACCCTCAATCATTGACAGCGTTTCCATCCCGATCACATTCTTAACTTGCAGTTCCCGTAAGGAATCAAGCAAATCTTCTTTGTCACGCAGTTCACCGGTCAAAAAATGACTCACACTTTCCACCCAGCCTCTAGACTTTGTCGATTCAGCGGGATTGTTTGCACTCATGAATTAACGACCTCTTGATACGGATTATTTATTGATAATTTTTTTAATACAAAAACTTCTTCAGCTTCCATTTGTTCTGCCTGCTGATCTTCAATGTGATCAAAACCCAACAAATGTAAAACACCATGAATCACCAAATGCGCCCAGTGATCATGTACTAACTTATTTTGTTCCTGCGCCTCACGAACCACTGCGGGCGCACAAATCACTAAATCACCCAACAACGGCGTTTCCACACCCTCGGGTAATTCCACTGGAAAGCTGAGTACATTGGTAGGACCGACCTTATGACGGTATTGTTCATTAAGCGCAGCACTTTCAAGTTCATCAACAATACGAATCACTAATTCTATATCGCGGACCTGATCAACAAGAACCGTTTCCACCCATAATTCAAATTGGGCCGCTGTAGGCTCGTGGTCAACATGACAGAGCCGCTGTAATTCAAGTTCAACCATCGTTACCGACACCTATTCATTGGAATGGTTTTTATCATAGGTCTCATAAGCACTAACAATTTTTTGTACCAACGGATGACGGACTACATCTTGAACACTAAAGAGGGTAAAACTAATACCCTCAACACCGTCTAAAACCTTGAGTACATGCCCTAAACCCGATGCTGTTTTTTTAGGCAAGTCTATCTGCGTCACATCACCATTAATAACCGCTGTGGAACCAAAACCAACACGGGTTAAAAACATTTTAATTTGCTCTTTGGTGGTATTTTGCGCCTCATCTAAAATAATAAATGAATCGTTTAACGTCCGCCCACGCATAAAAGCTAACGGTGCCACTTCAATCACGTTACGTTCGATCAACTTATCCACTCGTTCAAACCCTAACATTTCATACAAGGCATCATAAAGAGGACGCAAATAAGGGTTAACTTTCTGCGCCATATCGCCAGGCAAAAAGCCTAGGCTTTCACCGGCCTCAACAGCGGGACGCACTAAAATAATACGCCTAACCTCTTCACGCTCTAGGGCTTGAACGGCACACGCGACCGCTAAATAAGTTTTACCTGTTCCAGCAGGCCCGACACCAAAATTAATATGGTGTGACATAATACTGTTGAGATATTGCTGTTGATTAGCACCACGTCCTTTAATAATACCGTGTCGGGTTTTAATAGTAATCGGTGCCTGGTCATTGTCTTCATCACCGGCCAGTAATCCTTGAACATATGAGTCCTGTAGTGACAGGTGAATACGTTCAGGCGTTAAGACTTCCGCTAAGGTACTCGCAAATAATTTCTCTAAAATCACAGAGGCTACTTGAGTCGCCTCATGCGATCCTTTTAAACGAAAGTGATGACCTCGGTTTGATATTTCTACGCCTAACCGTTTTTCTATCTGCTGAATATGACTATTTAATTGCCCACACAAATTAGCTAGGCGAGAATTGTCAGTAGGATTTAAAGTTAGGTCTAGAGCATTGGCATTCATATCCATGACTTTCATTTAAGAGTTCTGAGCAATTTTGTCAACTGAACTCTCAACTAACCGCCCCCGCAATGAATTCGGTAACGATTCAGTAATCGTCACATCTACAAATTGTCCTTTAAGGCGCGGGTGCCCGGTAAAATTAACCACACGATTATTTTCTGTTCGACCGGTAACCTGCAGTTGATTCTTTTTCGATAACCCTTCGACCAAAACGGTCTGCACCGTTCCAAGCATACTGTCAGAAATCGCTATCGCATTATTATTAATGTGTGCCTGTAACCGTTTTAACCGTTCCTTTTTAACGGATACATCAATATTATCAGCAAAATCAGCCGCCGGTGTTCCGGGACGGGCACTGTAGATAAAACTAAATGACGTATCAAAATTCATCAGCTCAATCAAAGCCATGGTATCTTCAAATTCAGCACCGGTTTCACCAGGAAAACCAATGATAAAATCTGACGATAAACTTAATTCAGGCCGGTGGATTCTAAGCTGGTTTATTTTATCGATATATTGTTCACGCGTATGACCACGTTTCATCCGCTTAAGAACACTATTACTACCACTTTGAACCGGCAAGTGTAAATGACTCACTAACTCTGGAATTTCTGCAAACGCCTCAATCAGGCTATCGGTAAATTCAACCGGGTGTGACGTGGTAAAACGAATTCGTCCAATCCCAGGAATACCGGCAACGTAATGTAATAACAGGGAAAAATCAGCGTTATCGCCATCATCCATTGCACCCTGATAAGCATTCACATTCTGACCTAACAAATTAACTTCTCGCACACCTTGATTTGCTAACTCCGTAATTTCTTTAATGACACTGCTTAACGGTCGACTTATTTCTTCCCCCCGAGTATAAGGGACCACACAAAAGGTACAATATTTACTACACCCTTCCATAATCGACACAAAGGCTTTGGGGCCGTCAGCACGAGGCTCGGGTAACGCATCAAATTTCTCAATTTCAGGAAATGATATGTCGACTACTTTGGCGTGACTGCTTTGCGTTTTATCCAATAACTGTGGCAAGCGATGCAAGGTTTGAGGGCCAAAAACAATATCCACAAAAGGCGCTCTTTTTTGAATCATCTCACCTTCTTGGCTAGCGACACAGCCGCCCACGCCAATAATAAGATCAGGATTCTTGTTTTTGAGTTTACGCCACACACCCAGTTGCGAAAAAACTTTTTCCTGGGCTTTCTCTCTAACAGAACATGTATTCAGTAATAAAACATCTGCTTCTTCAGGTTTATTCGTTGTTTCCAACCCGTGGGAATCTCTCAGAACATCACGCATTTTGTCAGAATCATATTCATTCATCTGACAACCACTTGTCAGCACGTATAATTTTTTTGCCATATGCCTTTTAATCTACCACCCAACTACTTGCTAAAATTTTATTATCAAACACCATAAAAGATGCTGCCTAGACTCTATTTTAACAGACTTTATCCTAAAAAACGTAGGCTCTACGTCAAATATAAGAAAACTAAGCACCCCTTTTCACCTTAAAAAAGCCCTCAAACTTGATACCCATACCTTAACCAACACCTGTTGGCCTGTTTTTTTATTCATTCTAGTCCCTATCGAAACGCACAGTAAGTCACAACAAATCAATCCAATGCGTAACCGGAACAGTCGATGCTGATTGTAAATGCGTTTGGCAACCCACATTAGCCGTTACAATAACCGCAGGCTTTCCCTGCTCTAGGGAAAATATTTTATCGGCCAACAATCGTTCTGAAATATCCGGTTGCAGAAAAGAATACACGCCAGCTGAACCGCAACAATCTTGAGCGCCTTCAATAGCAAGCAACTGATAACCTTGACGCTGCAAAATAGTTTCAACCGCATTAACAACCTTCTGACCATGCTGTAACGTACAGGGATTATGAAAAGCGACCGTGACCCCTTTCTCATAACGAGACCGTGGTAATTGTTCTGTCAAAAGCAACTCACTAATATCACAGGTCAACGCTGCAATACGGCGTGCTTTTTCTGCATAATTAACATCATATTGCATCATCTCACCGTAATCTTTAACCATCACGCCACAACCACTTGCCGTTGAAACAATAGCCTCAATTCCTGCCTCGACATAAGGCCACCATTGGTCAATATTGTGCTTTATAAAATCAGTACTTTGTCGATGTGCGGCAAGGTGCTGGCTTAATGCGCCACAACAGCCCTCATGCTTTATTTTCAACGGCGTAATCGCCAACTTATCTAACAACGTAGCAACTTTAAGATTAATAGTCGGCGCCAAGCTCGGCTGAACACACCCTTCCAACAACAAGACCTGGCGCTTATGCTTAAACGTAGGCCAACGATCTGAATGCGATGACACGACAGGAATCTTCTTTCGAAGAAATCGTGGCGCCAAGAATCTTAATCGTTGCGCCATTGAAAATAGTACTTTAAAGCGCCAACGATAAGGCAAGATGCTCAGCATCAAAAACCGAACCCCTTTTGCTCGCATCGAACGCGGCACCAGCCTCTCAACTTCGCCGCGTCCAATATCAAGCAAACGACCATATTGAACCCCTGAGGGGCATGTCGTTTCACACGCCCTACAGGTCAAACACCGATCAAGATGCAATTGCGTCGCCTGCGTAACACGCCCCCCTTCGAACAGTTGCTTAAGCAAATAAATCCGCCCTCGAGGGCCGTCCAACTCATCCCCTAATATATTATAAGTCGGGCAAGTCGCATTACAGAAACCACAATGCACGCAAGACCGTAGAATGCGATCTATCTCAGCGCCATCAGGTCTTTTTTGAATTAATGGGGTTAGTTTTGTCTGCATGCTAATTAACGTCGAGACTTGAAGTTAGACAAACAATTCACTCGGATCAAAGGCCACTTTGACACGCTTATTGAGTTGCGCTAATGGCCGTGCTAGCGCCTGTATCGGCCACGGCGATTGTTGTGTCGAACGAAATAACCGAGCACTGCCACCATAAGCTTTGGCCGCGTTAAAAACTACCGCTGCAGGCGCTGTCGTTTTAAGCCAACGCAAACCACCGGCCCAATCGTAAACCCAGTCACCGGAAACACTTAGAACAGGACTTGCAGGCGGGACAATGATTCGCCAAAGGTCCTCTGTTGTCTGAAAAAAATCAGCGCGCTGTTCTTTTAACGCATGCCAATAATTTTGATTGGGATCGATACGTACATCACTGAGCAGCGATGTATCCAAGACGGACAGCACGCCGGCCTTGGAACCCGAATAACGAATGCGTAACCGGCCACACTCATAAGCCACTGCACTAATAGCAAGATAATGACTGCGAAGCGCAACCATTTGAGCCAATGCGGACTCCATCGACATTGCCACAGTAAGGGTTTTCTCTTCCTTTAAAACAGGCAACACCTTAAGTGAGATCTCAAGAATAACGCCTAAAGTCCCTTCAGAGCCCGCCATCAGTCGAGAAACATCATATCCAGCTACATTTTTCATCACCTGCCCCCCAAAGGTGAGGGCCTCGCCTTGACCATTGATCATTTTACACCCCAAGACAAAATCACGAACGGCCCCAGCGAAGGGTCGCCTAGGTCCTGACAATCCACTGGCGACAATACCCCCCAGCGTTGCTGAAGGTCCAAAAGCCGGTGGCTCAAAGGCTAACATTTGCCCTTGCTCCGCTAAAGTCTCATTGATGATTTCCAAAGACGTTCCTGCACGCGCAGTCAGCACCAACTCACTGGGTTGATAATCAACAATACCTTGGTAATCCCCTATTTCTAATCGTGTGAGCGACGCTGGCACATTGGGCTTTAGAAAGGCCTTGGTATCGCCACCGACAATCTGTAACCGCGACTTTTCAAGCCGCGCTTTAAGAATGGCTTCTTGAAATTGTGAAACAAGCTCATGGGTACACATCGGGTTTGTCCATTATCGGTTAAAACACTCTCTCGCCTACGGCTTACCATAACACTCACCGCCATAAAAGAAACAAATTAGCCGCCAAAAAGACCCGTTACCACCCATCTCACCCTCAAAATACACCTGCTGTAAAAGAACGACTTAAAGACCGGCTCTTAAGTGAGCACTTCACTCTGACAGGTATTTTGTGAATAACTTAGCGGCTCTTGAAGTTTGCAGCCACCCCGACCACTTAACACTTTTGCATAGGCTCTCACCTGACTGTTATCAGAAATAAAAGCACACCCCACTACCCCTGAGCAATCAGAGTACCCCGCACCCCATACCTCGCTTTGAACGACACCTACCCACAGCGCCCGATTGCGATTTTAATTTGGCATCGCAATTTCTTACTCCATCGCGGCCTGCTCGTCGTCAACCCGTAGAAGAGAATTAATGTCCTCGATACCTTCGACGGTACGGGTCAACTCGATGGCACGATTAATCATTCTTTTACTGGGAACGTTTCCAGTAAGCGTAACAATGCCCTGATGAGTATCAACGGATATCTTGAAGGATTCAATTTGGCTATCACCCAAAAGTAAGGCTTTAAGCTCTGCTGTGATGATAGCATCATCGACAATACGCCCGACTTTACGATCATCCTCACCGATCATGTAACCGCCAACGGCACTACCGCCAACCAGCGCAACCGTACAGCCACTTAATACATTCACGGCGAGGAAAAACATTGAACAGAAAATGATAAGAGATTTCATTGGCGACTCCTTATAGGTATGAACGGACTGATACCATCGGGTTTTTTTTAAGAGAACATAATATTCAAACAACTCCTATGATATCTGCAAACAAGAATAGGAATTCCAACCACAAAATCAAGTCTTCTGAAGACATTTATCCCATAAACAACCGCTCGATCAGGACTCTGATTGGATGGCACGCTGGCTATGCACTTTAAAATGTAGATCGCTGAACTCAACTCAACTCAACTCAACTCAACTCAGTTGAATACGCTACTGCACAAATCAACAAAACACCTTAACTAAAAAAGCCCACTTTGGCTTTATCCAAGGTGGGCTTTTTTTAGGCCTTCAGTACGCTGCGAGAAGCCTAAGGCCTCCGTACAATAACCGTTATTTTTCTGCTGTAAAAATACAATATTCCACTAACGCTTCGCGGAACATAATATTTTGTGCAAAGCCGACTTCAAAATTCGCCGTTTGTGCCTTAGAACTTAGTCCAAACCACTCTCTGAACGTTTGTACCGGCCGTAGCCACTTGGAAATTTTGTACATATAGTCTGAAGAAGGCATTGTGGCTGCTGTCACCTCATGCACGGCAATAGATTTAAAATTCTCTTGCTCCAACTTCTCATTAAAGTCGCGCCGCGTTGCCAGATTAGGTACCGCCCAGCCGTTAAAAAAGGCCATGTTCGCATCCCATTCTCTTTGATCAAATTCCTCACGCGCGAAAAAACCATCACAAACCACGACTTTCCCACCCTTGCGCAGCAACCGATAAGCTTCTCTTAAAAAATCTGCCTTATCGACGGCGTAACAAACACTTTCCAAGCCCCAAATAATGTCAAAAGACTCGTCTTCAAACGGCGTGTTACAGAAGTCTGAAACTTCAAAGTTCACCTTATCGGCAACCCCATGGCGTTCCGCATGCTTTTTGGCATAGCGCGTTTGTTTTGCACTCACGGTAATACCGGTCACCCGATTTTGATGCGTTTCAGCCATCCAGATAGAACTTCCGCCGATACCACAACCCGCATCTAGAACATGGTCTGAAGACTTAATACCCGCTAAATCGTAAAGCAATTGGTTTTTATTTAATAAGGCTTGGTGATGATTGTATTTTTCATCACTGGTCCAGTGCCCATAATGCAAGGCCAAATTACGGCGATTACACCACACCCGCAAATAATCCCAATAACAATCATCATAATGTTTTGCGGTATCCTCAAGTAGATCTTCAGGCGAAAGATCAACATTGGGAAACAAACTGTCGTCCCGATAATCTTGATTAGGTTTAAGGGTATACATCTTTTTACTCATATCTTTTGTCATCATTCACTGTGTACAAAGGCATTGAATAATCAATATTCTCAGCCAAATGGTTGAAAATGATACGGACTGACCGCCTCATTGTAAACCGAGATTTACCAAACCCTATAGAATCCCAGCAATAAAACCCTGCTTACAACATAAAAATAGCCTATTGATAGCCATCCAAACAACAATCGGTTTGAACAAATAACCGCTGGGGACACCTAAAAACGCCAGTCAATTAAGCAACAAGCACCCATAAGATTCTTTATTTCTAAAAAATTTGTTACATTAACGACTTATCAAACTGAATTAATAAGGTTTTTCACTATGATAGCGTCTTTAAGGATACTGATTGATAGTTCAAACCCCTTAATTGCCCAACAACTACAGCACTGCTTGAGTACACATAACCAAGAGATAGTCTGCACCCATAACCTACCAAGTCACTTGAGCACACTGTCACAAAGCCCCTTTGATGCCGCTTTTATTGATCTAAAAAACCCTCATTTTAATACCGCGCTGCTCATCAACCAGCTTAAGACGCACCACCCCTGCTATCTCATCGCCGTCATCGA
>DUCI01000048.1:0-25632 GCA_012959905.1 Methylococcaceae bacterium
ATATAAATAAGAATTTTTCAGGTGTATTTTTAGTGGTTATGGGTTTGTTATTTTCGACATCACTTTGGGCGCACGGTGGTGCGGCTGGAACGGATACAGACCAATGTAAGATTGAAATTGATGGTGAGTGGGTTCACTACACGGCTTATCAGCCTTTTATCGCACCGGGAGAAGAATATTGTTCTTCTATTCCAGAGATTAACACGCCAACTAATTTAGTATTTGATTACATCGGCACCAAGTTACGCGGTGTTCAAATGGAATATGAAATCACTAAAGAGCCAGAAGGTAACCGTATTCTTTTTAAAGAAGCGGCTAAACATACGACGGGTACTGTGAATACAACGCATAGTTTCACCGAAGCGAGCCGTTATTTGATTCATTTGAAGTTGATTCCTGACACCGGTGAGCCGACTGATGTGCATTTAGGTTTTACTATTGGTAGCGGTGCAGGTACGAGTTGGACTATGTTAGCGATGTATGCCTTCTTCATTTTTGCTGGGCTCTACATTCTTTATTTATCGCATGCAGGTTTTAAAGAATTTGCTGATAAATTGATGGGTAAAGCAAAAGCGCTATAAGTTAATTGTTTAGCAAACCAGAGCGATAGTGATTACCGTTGTTTATCGGTAATACGGGTTGTGAGTCTGGTTAGTGCATAAAGTAGAGAGCTGCGATAAACTCAGGTCTCTATTACCAAGTGAAGGCGTATTCTGATGATGTTCAGGATACGCCTTTTTTAATGCTTTGGCTTTTGGTAGGCCAAGATATAGTAGTCCAGCAGATGGAGCCTGCTGAGGAGTTCTATCGTCAGTGTTTCAATGAGTGCCGTAAAGTGGAGTTGTTTTTGTTGGGCACCTATTTTTCGTAAATAACGATAAGTGGGAAGGGTGTTATCAGTAATATTTTTTTCCGTAGTTGTAGTGAACCCCGTTTGCTTGGCTAAAGCATGATACTGGTGTAAAGGGGTATCGACACGGCATTGGCCGTAAAATCCAACATCAAAGGGTTTGGGCAGCGTTATTTTCATGAGCGGTGCAATAATTTTTTTGGGGGTAAAATCAGAAATAGATAATATCCCACCCGGTTTTAAAACCCGAAATGCTTCTTTTAAAAATTGCGCTCTATCGGGGAAATGGAAGATACACTCGACAGCTAAGACGCGATCAAAAACCCGGTCTGGGTAGGGTAAAGCACAAGCGTTTCCTTGATGAAACTGGAGTGTGTTGGGTGGTTTAGGTTTAACCAGTGTTTGCGCGCGTTGTAATTGACGGTTATCAATATTTAAACCGTGTAGTGTCATGTTGGATTGTGTTTCATTAATAAGGGCTAAGGTACCCCCAAAGCCGCACCCCACATCTAAGACAACTTGTTTTCCTGCAATCTTCCCCGCAATACAAACTTGCTGACTTAGGCGGTCAGCAGCACGTGCAAAATCAGCATTAGTTAAGGTAGCTGTAGTGGGCCTTGACCAATACCCCCAATGAACATGACGGCCAAAACTTTGGGTCACGTCAGGATCTTTTTGTGCTAAAGAATGAAGCAAATAGTCAAAATAGGGGAGATTAACTTTGGGTGTTTTGGGATTGTCCATTAATGTTCCAGTTCTACCGTTGTGGTGTATTTAGAGTTTACGTTAAATGTTTAAAAAAAGAAAAATGCATTTTTAGACTAAAAAGGGTTAACAGGGTAGGCCGTTAAAGTAATTTTGATGGGTATAGGCTATTTAGGCGGCATGACCTGATATGAACAGTCATTGCTTTGTTGAGATAGCGTGTTGTGAAATCACGACTCACTGGAGCGTGGATTAGGAATCGAGAAAAACAAGGTTTTTTATGATTGAAATCAGCTGCAGGAGCGATTGTAAATTGGCTCATATTAGGATGCACTTAGCGCGATAGAACAGCGTAGATCAGTGTTTTTACACGCGTAGTCTTTTATTGATCATCCGTTCTGCATGCGTTGAGTATGGTCGAAATATTGATTGTCAGATCCTCTCGCAGGATAATTTCAATACATTGGGTTGATGAGGCAGGACAACTTAGATAATTCAATTGTCCGTCGGAACCGTTAATAATAAACCAGCCTTGGTTGGTGTTTAAAAGGCCTTTTATTCTTTCTGCGTTAAGTTGGCTTAATTGAGTTTGTAATTGTTCAAAATCGAAACAGTGTTGTAGTGGGAACCGTTGACCAAAACTCTGATAACCATCGGCGTGGTTGTGGAGAGTATCGGGCCCATTTTCAGTTGGGCGTAAAGAAGCAATTTTGTTAGCGTGTGTGAATGAGGTCTGTCTCTGTGGGTTTCTGGGTAGGTTGAGCCAGGATGCATCAAGTTGTCCTTGTATGGTTTGGGCAATGAGTTTTTTGGGCGGTGAGGCCTCTTTGCCCCATTGTTGAAATAACGCGATGGCATTATGATCAGCTAAATCTGTTTTATTGGCTATTAATACATCCGACAAGGCAATTTGGTCGCGGAAGTTTTGGTGCTGAGTGTAGCGAGGATCTGTTAATTTTCTGGGGTCTATCAGGCAGATACTTGCTTTAAGGTCAAGTACCTCTTTAAATAAGCCGCTCGAAAGCATCTTTAAAACTTGTTGAGGATGACCCAGCCCACTGGGTTCAATTAGAAGACGGTCCGGAGTGGCTTCTTTGAGTAGATTATTAATGCTGACTTGAAACGGTAAATTTACAGCGCAGCACAAACACCCTCCCGCTATTTCTTTAACGGCGACACCGGCGGCGCTATAGAAAACACCATCAAGGCCTATTTTTCCAAATTCATTAACTAATACCGCCCAGGTTTCGTTATTTGGTTTTTGCCTGAGTAAGTCTAAAATGGCTGTTGTTTTGCCAACGCCAAGAAAACCGGTAATTAGATTAGTGGGGATATGTGTTAAGTGTTTTGTTGTCATTGATCTTAAAAGGGTCATAAGGTGACCTTTGGGTCGCCGTGCATTTTTAGATTTATACCACTTACAGGGAGTGGAAGCGTAAGGTATTTTTAAAATTCAATCTTTTTTACATGCAAATAAAATAGGGTTGGATTTAGAAAAATATCGGTCTCATTGTCTTAATCGTCATAGTTCAAGGTTTCTGTTTGTAGCCTTTTTAAAGTTTAAAAGGCGGTGTAGGCTGAATCTAAGTCTTACCATGACCTTGTCAAGTATTTTTTAGGCATTTAAACACAATAGCTGTAGCACTTAGATGCAATGCACTAACGAAGCGCCATAAGTTATTGTTTTTAAATGGATATACTATAAGCCATTGATTTTAAAAGGGTTTATTTTGTGTCTGAAAATTGGTCAGAGGTGCAACAGTGCTGTAAAGATCATGCCCTTAGGGGTCGATAAGCAATTAATCCACAAAGTTATCCACATTTTTTGTGCATAACTTTGCGGTGATAAAACAGATCATTATCGACAAAAAAATTGCTTGGAGTGCTATGGTAGAGCCTGAAAAACAACCTCAAAGGAGAGCGCTGTATGGCCTTAGTTTCATTACGACAACTTTTAGATTATGCGGCTGAACATAATTTTGCTGTTCCAGCGTTTAATGTCAGTAATATGGAACAAGTTCAAGCCATTATGCAGGCGGCGGATAGTTGTGATAGTCCGGTGATTATGCAAGGCTCTGCAGGGGCAAATAGATATGCAGGGGAAGTCTTTTTACGGCATCTGATCTGTGCAGCTGTGGAACAATACCCGCATATTCCTGTGGTTATGCACCGGGATCATGGTCCTTCGCCAACAATTTGTGCGCAGGCGATTCAGTCTGGATTTAGTTCCGTTATGATGGATGGTTCTTTATTAGAGGATATGGTGACGCCCGCATCATTTGAATATAACGTGAAAGTGACGCAAACAGTTGCCAATATGGCCCATGCCTGTGGCGTATCGATTGAGGGTGAGATCGGTTGTTTAGGGTCGCTAGAAAATAAGGTGGAAGAGGGCGGTAAGACGGTTGATCACAGTCAGTTGTTAACTGATCCGGATGAGGCCATTGAATTTGTTAAACAAACGCAGGTTGATGCATTAGCCGTCGCGATTGGTACCAGTCATGGTGCTTATAAATTTAGTAAACCCCCTACCGGTGATGTGTTGGTGATAAGTCACTTAAAGCGCTTACAACAATGCTTGCCGAATACGCATTTTGTGATGCATGGATCGAGTTCTATTCCTCAAGAGTGGTTGAAAATTATTAATAGTCATGGCGGTAATATTCCTCAAACCTATGGTGTTCCGGTAGCAGAAATTGTTGAAGGGATAAACTATGGGGTTCGTAAGGTTAATATTGATACCGATTTACGGATGGCTTCAACGGGGGCTATTCGACGCTTTATCGCACAATCTGATAATGCCGCTGAATTAGATCCTCGAAAGATTTATCAAGCAGCACGCGAAGCTATGCAGAAACTTTGTCAGACGCGCTATGAGGCATTTGGTAGCGCAGGGCATGCGCATCTGATTAAAGCCGTTCCATTGGCAGAGATGGCTAGGAAATATCTCTAGTACGCACTGAGACTGATTTGACTGATACCGTATTGCAGGTGTGTTTTTTTAATAATAAGATGTGTAACTATGAATACTGATACTGTTTTAGCAAGTGCTCAGAAAAGTCGTGTTGCATCACGGCTATTATCGATAACATCTGAATCTTTGCGTAATAATGCGCTGGTTCAAATGGTTGAGGCGCTTGAGGGGATTCAATCGCAAGTCTTGCTGGTTAATGCGCAAGAGGTGGAAAAAGCGAAACAATCGGGTCAGTCAGCGGCGATGCTGAAACGCCTAACGCTTAATGAGGACGTCTTTCACTATATGTTGTCTAGGCTAAGAAAAGTAGCTCAGGCACCGGACCCATTAAATCGAATTTTGTCAGGGCATACCAATCCTAAAGGACTTCAAGTTTATAAAAAATCAGTGCCGATAGGCGTGGTTGGGATGATTTATGAGTCAAGACCCAATGTCACTACTGATGCGGCAGGTGTTTGTATTAAAAGTGGTAATGCGATTATCCTACGCGGAGGGTCAGAGGCATTGCAAACTAATGTGTTATTGGCCGATGCCATGATTGCTGGAGCAGTCGCCGCAGGGTTGCCGGAACATGCCATACAAATTATTCGTACACCGGGGCATGCTGCGGTGAGTGAATTGCTGGCTCTGGATGGTTATGTGGATGTTTTAATTCCTCGCGGTGGAAAGGGGCTCATTAAGCGTATTGCTGAAGGAACCCGAATTCCTGTGATTAAACATTACGATGGTATTTGTCATCTTTATATTGCGGATGATGCAGATTTAAAGCAAGCCGTTGCGTTGGCAGTGAACTCAAAATGCCAAAGTATTCAAGTCTGTAATGCGCTCGAAACGTTGTTGGTTGATCAGAAGGGGGCAGAGAAAGTCTTGCCCTTGTTGGAAGCGGCATTTGCGGAAAAAGGTATTGCGCTACGAGGGTGTGAAAATACACGGAAAATTTTAACCGATGTTGAATTGGCGACAGAAGAAGACTGGCACAGTGAGTATTTAGCACCGCTGTTGTCAATAAAAATGGTGAGTGGTTTAGAGGCGGCCATTACGCATATTAATCATTATGGCTCGGGACATACCGATGGCATAGTTACGCAAAGTTTGGCTCAAGCACAATGCTTTGAGCAGAAAATTGATTCGGCATCGGTGTTGATTAATGCTTCAACAAGATTGTCAGGAGGCGGTGATTATGGCTTAGGGGCGGTCGTTGGAATTAGTACTGATAAACTACATGCTCGGGGACCGGTAGGCCCTGACCAATTGACAACTTACAAATGGGTCGTTTATGGCGAAGGTCATTTGCGAGAGTAGTAGGAGATAACCGTACGATAAGCGATATCTAGATCTATTGAGGTGGGGTGTTGCACGACTTAGTGTTGATGGTTTTTAAAAAAATAAATTAGGTTAATTGTTTTAAGGAATTATTATGGGATTGTTAGATAAATATTTTGGTGTGAGAGAAGGGTTTGTAAAAAAGCTTTATAAGAAGAGTGGCGAGAAGGAATATGAAGGTCATATTAAGAATGGGAAGCAATATGGGGTATGGATTGGATATTACGAAAATGGACAAAAACGGAACGAAGTCAACTTTGAAAATGGCAAGAAGATAGGCTTAAATACGATCTGGTTTGAGAGCGGGAATAAGAAAGGGGAAGAAAACTATAAAGATGATGATTTAGACGGCCCGTTTATTGAATGGAATGAAGATGGGAGTATTAAGTATAAAGCAACTTTCAAAGATGGTGTGTTAGTTGAGAAAGATGGAGAGGATGTTGGGTAAACAATAAGATAGGGTGGATTGATGAAGAAAGGTGTCAGATGTTTTTTATTTCTGATAAGTTAGAGAGGCTAAGGGTTGGTCTGAGTGTTTATCAGTACTCATTAAATCCTAAATGTAGGTTAAAATAAGGACTACTTAATTTTTAAATTGTTGGCTATGAAAAAAGACATTCTCGGTACTGATTTTGAATCATTTTCTTTTTCTGATGAAATTCTATCGGCGATTAAAACAATGGGGTTCGAAAACCCAACTGAGATTCAAGGTAAAGCGATACCTGCAATTTTAGAAGGTAAAGATGTTCTGGCGCGTGCCGATACGGGGTCTGGGAAAACGGCCGCTTTTGTCTTGCCGTTATTAGATAATTTGAGCAATCAAAATGTTTATTCTAAGATTGGGCGCACTCAGCGCTTTAATGCAACTGAAAGAGTGGCAAGCAATTGTGTACAAATTGTTGTGTTGGTTCCTACGCGTGAGTTAGCGATTCAAGTGGCCGATGTTTTTTCTGCATTCGCTAAAAATATCCAGCCTACGCTCAAGTGTCTGAGTGTATACGGTGGAGTAAAAATTAATCCTCAAATGCAAGCCTTGCGAGGTGGTGTGGATGTATTGGTATCAACGCCAGGACGGTTGCTAGACCTGGCAGACCAAAATGCGATTAAGTTTAATCAAGTTAAAGCGTTGGTTATTGACGAAGTAGATCGCTTGATGAAAGGTGATTTTCAAGAAGAGATTGAACGCATTGGTAAGCTATTACCCAATAAGCGTCAGAATTTGATGTTTACGGCAACTTTCCCGGAAAGTATTACGGTATTAGTACGCGATGTGATGAAAGCACCTGAAATTATTAATATAGATGAGTTTGAAGATGAATTGGAAATAGAGCAGCGAGCGATTACCGTCAATCATCATCAAAAGAATGATCTCTTGGCGCATTTAATCCGTGAGAATGATTGGCGACAGGTTTTGATTTTCTGTAGTGCTAAACGAACGTGTGATAATTTGGTAAAAAAGCTTGAGAAAAGAGAGATTGAAGCCGTTGCTATGCATTCGAATAAAGAGCAATCGGTGCGTATAGCGGCACTCAAGAATTTTAAGGCCGGTATGATCCGTATTTTAGTGGCCACCGATGTGGCATCACGGGGAATTGATATTGACCAGTTGCCGTGTGTTATTAATTATGATTTACCGCGATCACCCAATGACTATGTGCATAGAGTAGGACGAACGGGGCGAGCGGGAGAAAAAGGACTGGTTATTTCTCTAATTTCACACCATGAATACCAGCATTTTTCGGTTATAGAGAAACGTAATTCAATCCAGTTAAAACGAGAAGAAATTGTGGGTTTTGAGGCCGATGCAGTGGCGCCGCCAATGCCAAAGAAAAGTCCTAAAGTAAAAAAAGTAAAGCGAACTAAAAAACAAAAAGGACCGCTTAAAAGAGAGCAAGAAGCAACGCGCAAAACAATGGAACACAATGATCAGAAGTCGAATGACGTAGAGCCGTTAGAATCTACTGCAAATGCTCATATTTGGGGAAATCTTAAAAAGAAATAAATTTATCGACGTATCGGTTAGTTTTTAAAATAGATTTTTATTTGGCTGAAGGCGTTTAAGCGTTTCTGATGCAGAGATTGTCACAAGAGTACAAATTAAGTGTATTGTTAACTAATAGTCGTGAAAAAGGTCAAGTGAGTTATAGTTTAAATTGAAGCTAGAGGGGTACCATGCCATGATTCAAGATACTATAGTAAAAATAAACGCTCTGATTGAACAAGCAGATCGACTGACGCGTGAGCAGCGTAGCCAACTTTTAAGTTTAACCGAACAGTTACAACGCGATATTCAATTAATTGAAACTGTTGACCAAGAACAAGCACAAAGTGTTGTTGTTTTAGCTAAGCTGACCAGTCATGAATATCTACGGTCGGAGCAAAATCCTGAACTTATTGCGATGGCTGAAGAAGGATTGGCACTGGCCATTGCGGATTATGAAAAGTCACACCCTAAGTTATATCAGACACTACAGTCTTTGTGCATTGCACTGCGTGGTTTGGGGGTTTAGTTTTTTAGAGGGTGAGTCTTGTTTGAAAAAGGTTGTTTGCAAGCCATTATTTAATGGGCAATGCTACCTAGGGCGACACAGAAAAATAGAGCATTTAATGAGCAGGAGTGAAGATGAAATTGATCACAGCGATTATTAAACCGTTTAAATTGGATGACGTTCGTGAAGCATTATCTGAAATTGGAATAGCAGGTTTAACAGTGACAGAAGTTAAAGGATTTGGTCGTCAGAAAGGGCATACAGAGCTCTACCGCGGCGCTGAGTATGTCGTGGATTTTCTCCCCAAAGTGAAACTAGAAATTGCTGTTTCTGAGGATATTGTTGATACGGCTTTGACTGCATTAGTCAATGCTTCTAAAACAGGAAAAATTGGCGATGGTAAAATTTTTGTGACGTCTTTAGAGCAAGTGATTCGTATTAGGACAGGGGAGTCGGGTGAAGGTGCAATTTAAGGAAGATTTAAGTTCTATTTCTTAATGGCTTTATGCTAAACCGTCTGTTGACGGTTTTTTTTTGATCGCTCATAGTCTTGTGTCTTTATACCTTCAGGTAGATACCTAATGGTATTGGTTTTTCTTTGAGCGTGGTTGTCATTTTCTTATGATAAAATCAACGTTACTATTTTATCCACAAGTCAACAGAAAATAGCCCTATTCTTTATGAACGTTAACGATCAAGATAAGCAAGGTCAAATCATTTGTGATTGTACGGGAACCACTCATGGACAGGTTTTATCGTTAATTGCACAAGGTTTTGATCTTGAAAAAATTTCGAGTGCAACAGGTGCCACCACGGGGTGTGGCGCTTGTGATGCTGAGATTATGACTTTGATGGTTGAACAGACCAAAACGATTTAAGTTGGCTGTCCACATGATTGCCCCACACCGGTGTAATGATTTATGCGGTTGAAAATAGAAAGTTGGTAGGCGCAACCTTAGTGATGGCTTTGCCAAAAATTCAATCAGTGTTAAATAGGTGATCTTTCAGCGTATACAAGGACCAGATACTTTTATTTTATTGGTTAGCGCTATCAGGATGTTGTGAGGATATTGGGTTTGAAGGCTATTTGAATAGATAAGGTGTTGTTCTTTGAAATCACGCTATGAGGTGGTGTGTACTTTTCCTAATTAGGTATAAATCAATAATGAGTTTTTTAAAATTAGCAATTCATCGGGCCCTATTTATAGGATGGTTTATCGTTTTTATGGCGGGCTGTGCTTCTTCTAAAGTTAAAAGACCCGTTTCGCCAACAGAAAGCGCTCAGATTGATGAATCTGGTTTTCAGCCCAGTATTGTTAGCGTCATGCCTCGTGTTAAAAAAAGCACTGTAAAGCGCTCAAGGACAGCGAAAGAAATAGCCGTGGTTAACCGCGATGAATTGAACCGTATCTCAAAAGTTAAAAATACTGAGGCTAAAAATGTAAGCAGTGTAAAGGATGAGCCTCAGATTAAACTCGAGAGGGTAGAGGGAGTAGGACTTTCGTCAGATAAACTTAAAATGCCAGACATAGCGCCAACTGAAAGAATCAGCAATGGACATGACGAGAGTGTTCAGCAAGCTAGCCGTGTTCATTTAATGTTGGTGGGTACTGCGATTAGCGTTAAAGAGGCCGTGGGTGTTACTTTAAATTTGGAAGGGAGTGGGGGTAAGGCGAAAGAGGCTTTAGTTTCAAGTTCTGAGGTTAATGATAACCATCCTGTGCTGAAAGAGGCAACGGGTATTCAATTGAATCTTACGGGTAATGCGGTAGTGGTGAAAGAGGCGCAGGATATTAGGCTAAGCCTTGAGGGCAATGCCGTTCGGAATTAAAGAAAATAATAAATAGGACGTGAAAGGTATGAATATTTTTTTAAAAATAATTATGTTACTGATAGTCACTCTAGGGAGTGTCCACGCTGAAGTAACGCATCGTATTAGTGGCACAATCAATGTTACCAAAGTAGCTGAAGATGATGCCGTTACTATTCGATGTGTGTTGATGGAGAAAAAAGGAGGGAGCCGTTTTCGGTATTTTGAAAAAAAGGTTAATGTCGTTTTAAACCCAAAGGGTATGTCGACGTGGGAACTTAACTGGAAAGATAAGGAAGAAAAATATGAGCGGTATAGCTGTAAAGCCTACTGTGATGGGTGCTCCGGTGATACTCAATATGCTAGTATAGGTAATTTTTAAAGGTATGCTGTGCGCAATACACCATACCCTATAGGTTAGCTTTTAATGCTTAAATAACTTAAATCGAAACTACTAATGAGTACATTACCCAATTGTCCGCAGTGTGATTCTTCCTATACGTATGAAGATGGTGTTTTATATGTTTGTCCTGAATGTGCGCATGAATGGGGGGTAAGTTCGGATGATGACGGTTCGAGTGATAGTCTGGTTGTAAAGGATTCAAATGGAAATATGCTGACTGATGGCGATACAGTTTTAGTCATTAAGGATCTTAAAGTTAAAGGTTCTTCAGCGGTTGTAAAAGTAGGGACTAAAGTTAAAAATATTCGCTTGGTGGATAGTGATCATGATATCGATTGTAAAATTGAGGGTATTGGCGCGATGAAATTAAAGTCTGAATTTGTGAAAAAAGTTTAATGACTGAGTCATGGTAACTGATAACAGAATGTTATGGCATGGTTGCGGTAATTCAGTTAGCCGTCAGAGCTCTTTGGAGTGTGGTTGAACTATTGTTATTTTCTTTTGTCGTAAGCGTAGTGCGTGGAGAATATGGTATATTTCTGCTTTTTTATTACAACCTTTTAGCAAAGTGCCAGCTTTTTTTAAAGTGTCCATCACGTACTATAAGGGCTCATTTTTGATTTATCAGAATGCGCCCTTATTTATAAGGGACTGTCATTTCTTCTTAACAGAACAACGTAAATCATCTTTGGGTCGTCAGGGTAAAGTATAATGATTTATTCTCAAAATATTGATGAAAGCAACCCCTGAGTTACTACTGTAAAGCGATCATGTCAGCAAATAAGTATCAAGCAAATAATCGAGACCCACTGCATGGAATCACCTTGAAAATGATAGTGACTCAGTTGACAGAATATTATGGTTGGGAAGCGTTAGCCAAGAGCATCAATATTAATTGTTTTAAAAGTGATCCTAGTATTAATTCAAGTCTGAAGTTTTTACGAAAGACCCCGTGGGCAAGAGAGAAAGTTGAACAACATTATTTGAAAATGAAATGGTTGAAAGGAAGTGTCACTAAATCTGATCATCGCTAACTAATAGATACTTTTTGAATCTGTTTTGAATGCCATGGGTTGCTTTTTAGATTATTGAGTGAGAATTTGGAGCAATGTATGATTCAAGAGCCGGCATTTTTTGTTTTGTCATATAGAGATAGCCTTAATTACGGGAGGTTTTTTAAGAAATGAGGACTGTTGAAATTTCAAGTGAGCCGGTTGAGCTCTATAAAATTCTTAAGTTTGAAGGGCTCGCTGCTAGTGGCGCGGAAGCTAAAGAAGTCATTGCTGCTGGTCAGGTTTTAGTCAATGGTGAGGTTGAAGTTAGAAAGCGTAAGAAAATAGTTTCGGGTGATATTGTGTTATTTGGTGAAGATGAAATTCAGATTCAAGTTGGCTAATCATGTTGACGTCCTTTAAAAAAAGAATGAAAAGGCGGTAATTAAAAGCACGCAGGAACAAGGGTGCTCGTTTGGGGTTTGATAAAAGGTCGGCTGGGTTCGATTTTTCTTAAAAAGGTATCAGACTAAGTAAGTGTTAGGTGTAAAAAAGCTTATAATAAGCAATTAATATTAATTAGGAGAGGGTAATTATGATGTTCAATAAAATAGTGGTAATGGTATTTCTTTCGCTGTTAGCCATATCAACTACCAGTCAGGCGCAAAGTGCATTAGATAATAAGTATTGGGCACAACAGTTAGAGATTGATAACAAGAAACGTATCAAACATGCGTTAAAGAAAAAGCAGCGTGCAGAAGCCGCTGCCGCTGCCGCCGAAGCTAAGGCTAAAGCACCCGTAGTTGCTCCAGTTGCGAAGCCTAAGCGTTCGGCTGCTGCTGCTCCTATGATGGGAGATTGTAAACAAATTCAGGCGCATTATAAGAAAATGTGTATGACTAAAGGCGATATGATTCGCTGGGTGAAATAAGTAATTTTACGAATAATCAATTCGTTGTTTTCGAAAAAAATATTCACCGAGGGATTTGTAATTTTCCTCGTTTAAATTACATTTAAAACGGTATGTTGCTTTAGTTGCGGACATACCATTTTCTCTCTTAAGTGTGGGGCGTATTCTAACAAGTGTTGGAGTACGCCTTTTTTATGACCTGTATTTAGGCCGTATGAGAGTGTTTCAGTAGAAGCATTGCTTCGGATGTTGTTTAGGGCTCTTCATAGCATGTGCCACTGACAGTGATTGGAAATCGACCAGTGGTCCGTATAAAGATCCTCAGGCGGACCGTGTTGCACAGAATTTAGTTGGAATGTAAGCACTTGAGTCTAAGGGTTTCCGGTGATGGTATTGAAGAGACGACGAGGGGTTTGGTGCTGGGGCTAAAGCAGGGTTTGAAATGGAAGGTTCTTGTAAAGAAGTTTTAAAAAGTGTATGCAAAATAGAGGGGGAGCCGAGCCGTGCTGGATTAGATTTGTTGCGGTGCTGTTGGTTTGAAAAAGACAACAGTGAAGCAATCCTCGTTTAAAATCAGAGCGGATCTTAACTCGGTCTATCGGTCTTTCAAGAAAGACCGATAGACCTGTTAAATGGGTACCGTAGCGATTTATTTACGATTGACTGGCAAGATAGTCTTCGTAGTTTCCTTTAAAGTCAATAATACCCTCATCAGTAAATTCGAGTATACGTGTTGCTAATGACGATACAAATTCACGGTCATGGCTTACAAAGAATAAAGTACCTGGATAATTGTCCAGTGCTAAATTCAGGGATTCAATGGATTCCATATCTAAGTGATTGGTGGGTTCATCCATCATCATAATGTTGGCGCGCTCTAACATGAGTTTACCAAATATCATGCGACCCTTTTCGCCACCTGAGAGGACGTTTACTTTTTTATCGATGTCATTTTGAGAAAACAATAAGCGACCGAGGGTACCGCGAATGACTTGGTCGTCATCTTGGGGCTGGCGCCATTGATTCATCCATTCAATTAACGGTAAGTTTTGTGAGAAATAACCGGTGCTATCTTGAGGGTAATAAGAAATATTGGCATTTTCTGACCATTTGATGGTGCCGTTTGTGGTGTTTATTTCATTCATTAAACACTTTAATAACGTGGTTTTACCGGTTCCATTGGGTCCAATAATCGCAACACGCTCGCCCACTTCGATCATTAAGTCCAAATTTTTAAACAGTGGCTCATCAAAGCTTTTACTTAATCCTTGGGCCTCCAACGCTAAACGATGAAGTTTTTTATCTTGATCAAAACGAATAAAAGGATTTTGACGACTTGAGGGTTTAATTTCAGCAAGATTTATTTTTTCTAATTGCTTTGCACGGGAGGTGGCTTGTTTTGATTTTGAGGCGTTTGCAGAAAACCGACTGACAAAGGCTTTAAGTTCGGTGATTTGCACTTTTTTCTTGGCATTTTCAGCTTGGAGACTTTCAGTGACCTGTGTGGCAGCGGTCATGTAATCATCATATGAGCCGGGATAGATGCGAACTTCACCATAATCTAAATCGGCCATATGGGTACAAACACTGTTTAGGAAATGGCGATCATGTGAAACAATAACCATTGTGCAGTTGCGTTCATTGAGTATATCTTCGAGCCAACGAATGGCGTTAATGTCTAGGTTATTGGTGGGTTCGTCAAGTAACAGAATATCCGGTTCAGAGAATAAGGCTTGAGCGAGTAGAACGCGTAATTTCCAACCGGGGGCCACTTCACTCATTAAGCCATAATGTTGTTCAACGGGGATACCCACGCCGGCTAAGAGTTCACTGGCGCGTGCTTCTGCAGAATAACCATCCATTTCAGCAAATTGAGACTCAAGATCGCCAGCCCGCATGCCGTCTGCCTCAGATAATTCAGCTTTTGCGTAGATGGCATCACGTTCTGATTTAACTGCCCAGAGTTCGTCATGACCCATAATTACGGTATCGATGACTGCAGATGTTTCGTAAGCAAATTGATCTTGTTTTAATTTTCCGATACGTTCGTGAGGGTCTTTGGATACATTTCCCGATGAGGGCTCGAGGTCTCCCCCCAGTATTTTGATAAAGGTAGATTTTCCACAGCCATTAGCGCCAATAAGGCCATAACGGTTGTTGTTTCCAAATTTAACTGAGACATCTTCAAAGAGTGGTTTTGCACCAAATTGCATGGTGATATTGGCAGTTGCGAGCATTTTTTTCCTAGCTAATAAAAAGTAGATACCGTGGGTTTGACAGGTGTACCGTAAAAAAACCCAAGGAGTAAGTGAATTTTTTTAAGGGAGCAAATTATACGTTGTTTTATCTGTTATAGGGGTTTCTTTGTCTTTTAAGGTAAATAAAATGTAAAAAAAGACCTGCGGTATTCACCGGTTAAGAAAGGCTTACAGAAGTATTGATTGAGTGATGACACTGTATAAAAAACATAATACCTGCTAATAGAATAAATAAGGGTAATAGCGTCGTAACGACAACCCATTTAAGAATATCCATTGTAGACCTCGTCATATGATATTGATGAGAATAGTATAAGAATTGCAAGGCATTTAGTCACTGTGGCAAATTGCCACTGAGTCAGGTTGTCGCTGATATTTTGCTAATTAATTTCCCCGTGACGGTTTATTAACGCGATCGGTATTTTTTAAATGTAGCTTCATCAAACGGTTCACCTAAAACAAATGCGGTTAATTTATTCATCCGTACAGAGCGGTGAAGCAACCAAGACCAGGGGGCGCAAATAATCATTGCTAGAGTCGAGTTTGAGATAACAGAATAGCTCAGTAAAACGGTAACTAGGCTGAAGTAAGGGATCGTAAATGCTGTGGCCCAGATTGAAATAACCAAAGACCATCGGAGAAAACGGTCAGGTTTGGTTTTATGTAGAGCCTTGTGACGCATAATTAGTGAGTGATTTAAAGAGAGTGTTGTGAAATAAGGAACAAAATCAATTAATAAGGTAACAGATTGAAGTCTAAATAACTAAATATGATTAAGGCTCTATGTTATATTGCTAGCTTCTTTTAATGGGAATGAAGGGGTTTATATGAAATTTCTTACAGCACTTTCTTTAAGTATTGGAGGTTTAGCAGGAGTAGCTACTTTTTTGGCGGTAGGTCCATTGAGTGGGATATTCTTTATTTGGGCGGCAACTATTGCATGGGCCACCTATTTTGCCTTAGGCGGAGATTGTGATGCGGCCAAAAACACCGGTGTTTGCGGTGTGTTTGGTATTTTTATGGCATGGTATGCGGCAACGCTTATTGCCAATATTTCACCTACAGCGATGCTTGGTTTTCCCTTGATGGCAGCTGTCATTGTCACGGTTACAGTTACAGCAATGTGTTTAGCGGCTAATATTAAATTATTTGCAGCCATTCCAGCCAGTGTATTAGGCTATTCTGCAACCTTTGCATATCTCTTGCAAACGCCCGATAAGTTATCAAAAGAGGTCCTAACAGGCCATTCTTGGGACAATCCATTGGTTGTTATTTCTTTTTCATTTATTGTCGGTATTGGTTTTGCTATAGCGTCAAATAAATTAGCGACCTCTTTAACTACGGTTAGTGATGATTGAGGGGTTTGGGTAAGATGAGGGCTTTTTTTAAAGGCATCAGTCGCGATAAGAGCCATCACTGGTTTAATTGTTAGTTATGTTGTCAACAAAGGCCTTACAGCTTCTGATGTAAGGCCTTTTTATCGTTGAGTGTTCTTATGTCTTTTAGGTCAGTGAGAAACGTTACTGATTAACACGATGATGGATAATGTCACGCTCGTCTTTCTGAGTAGCCATGATGATAGCTTTAATTTCCAAGAGCGTATGTTTTAGCGTTCGTTAAAACAATAATTTTATGTTTTCACTATATCTAAACGGGTTTTCTCTTCATAAACAGTCGCGGCCTATTAAGTGCTTAGCGAGTATTTTTCTCATCGTTGTTTTTGGGGTAATGTTAAAAGCGGCTATGCCAGTCGTTTTAAAATCTTTGGTGACTCATTGGTTTGAATCAGAAGGTATGACCGTTCAGGTGGGTGATATTGAAATATCGCTTTGGGAACCGGCACTGAGTATTAATGATTTTTCTGGAAAAGACCCAGCAGGGAAAGGTTTTTCATGGGAGAAAATGAAACTCAAGTGGCAATGGGAAGGGATTCTTGATCATCGTATTGTTATTGATGATTTTAGGGTTCAAGCATTACATGTGGATGCAGAATTATCAGAGCAAAAATTAATAAAAATTGCCGGGCTGAATCTACTTTCAAGTAACCAAACCGTTATGCCCGAATTGCCAGAGACAGCGGCACCAATTTGGGCGATAAGACTCGCAAATAGTGAGGTTTTGGATTTTAGTATTTGCATGAAACAATTTGATCGGGGGGGTGATTTGTCTTTAGATCTTTGTTCTCAACTAAAAAGCCTCACTTGGAAGGGAATAGTTGAATATACATCGTCCAGTAAAAGTAGTGGTGATCTTTGGGCGCTAGAAGGGTCCTTGAATTTAGGTGGATTACGCATAGATAATAAGATACGTGATCGTCTGTTTCTCAAAGTTGAATCTATTCTTCTTGATAAGATAGCCGTGAAGTCATTAGCGGCTATCGAGATGGCTACGCTCCGTGTTGAGGATTTTTCAGTTTTGCAGCAACAACCTACACAAGCGGTCAAGGCACGTCCTTTCTTTGCTTTTGAAACGTTGAATCTTCGCGATGTTCAATTAGTCGCGTTACAGGATTTACGGGTCGATATGATTGAATTGCAATCACCGTCAGGTTATTTCAGGTTAATCGATAATGGCTTGTCAGAGCTTGATGCATGGGGTTTGCGAGATCAGGATACGCAAACAAGCCCGCGACAATCTGCAACGAGCAAGTTTAGGTTTTTAGTTAATAAGTTTATAGGTAGCACGCATAAAGAGACTGTTTTCGTGGATGAGCAATATCAGAGTCCATTCACTATGACAATAAAAGATCTTCAATGGGACATTAATAAAATCCATAACCAGTCTCTTAACCACGAGAGTAGTGTATCACTCGCACTCACGGTAGGCCGTCACGGGTATGTCGCGTTCGAGGCGTCGGGTAGTTTATTCTCAAGTCATCCTACGATCACAGGAAAAGGAGAGATAAAGGGTGTTGATCTAAAAATGATGGCACCCTTAACACGGAAACATTTGCAACATGTGATTAACAGTGGTCAATTAGACAGTGTTGTTGATTTTAAGGTGGAAAAAGGGTTAGTGAACAGTGTTGCGCATTTTTCAATTAATCAATTAGCGTTAACCCCTGTAGATGATAAGGATGCAGAAGCGTTTAGTCGTGAATATGGGTTTCCTTTAAATGCATCGTTAGCGTTACTTCGTGATAGAGATAACAGCATTCATTTAGATGTTCCGGTAACCGGTCAAGTTGATAGCCCCAGTTTTGATTTTGATAAAGCCATAGTGAAGGCTGTTTCTAAAGCCGTTCTGGATGCCGTTATTAAGTATTACACACCTTATGGCTTGGTCCTTGCAGCGGATGCATTGGTCGACCTTGCTAACAGCCTTAAACTAGAGCCTATTGTTTTTAACCTCGCCAGTAAAGAATTAACGAGCGCGAACACACAGCAATTAATAGCTATTTCAGAATTAATGGCCGTTAGGCCAGGGATCCATATCACCCTTTGCGGGATCAGTAATCAGAAGGATAAGGAGAGCCTCTTTAGGGGCTATATGAAAAGTAAGTTTCAAATAATACATGATAAAAAAGGTCAATCAATCACTCAGAAACAGCGGTTACGATTAATTAAAATAGCTGAACAAAGAAGCGCTCGCGTTAAAAACTTTTTAATGCAACAACAGAAAGTAGCGGCAAGCCGTATTGTTGAATGTCTGCCGCGTTATGAGCCAGAAGGACTCGCGGGTGTCACTATAACGATTTAGCCTATGGTCGTGGGATAGTGCTCTGAGTATTTATTGTGATGTTATGCGTGGATGATGACGTGACGGAATGAAGAAAGAATATCTTTTGTGGTGATTTGTCGCGCGTCAATTTGTCACATTCACTTAGGACTTATTAATTTGTACAATGCATATAGATACTAATTTTTGACTTTAAAAGTTACAGGAATTAGTAGTTTGTTTTTGGTGGCCAGTTGTTCGAATGAATGTCCATACCTACCCCTCATAGAGAGCTGGCTACCAACTTTCTCTATACACATTTCACTAGATTTTTTCTTCTAAAACTAATTGCAACGCTTCAGGGACTTGGAATATTTTCTTTTCTTTTGTGAGTGGGCATTCAAATACTAACTTGACGGCTTGTAATTGTAAGTTTTTATCACTCGCTATGGCTTGACCATATAATCGGTCTCCAATAATAGGAAAACCTAATTGTGATAAATGTATACGAATTTGATGTTTCCTTCCGGTATTGAGTTTAATATCAATTAAAGAGTTGTTTGCTGTACAGGATGCAAAGGTCAATGTTGTAGAGGTTTTTTTACCCTCAATATCAGTGGTAATCTCAATCGGTTTGCGATACGGGGAGAAGTCTCCTTTGACGATAGCTTGATAATGTTTCTGTATTGTTCGTGTTGAAAAATAGTGGCTAAAAATTTGGGCGGTTTTTTTACTGTGTGCGAGTAGCATGAGGCCCGTTGTTGCCTGGTCGAGACGGTGGACTAAAAAACAAGGTCGTTGGGGCTGTGAGTGGACTTCAACCCAACGATTAATAGTGCAAGCATCGCCCCATTTACTGCCTTGGCAGAATAATCCGTATGGCTTGTACCAAATGGAATAGTCTTTTTCATCGCTAATTAAAGAGGGTGCTGGAGGTTCTTGATTTAAAATGGCGGTGTTATAGAAAAGCTGTAATTGGTCGCCCGGGTGAAGTTTTTTGTTGTTTCGTCGTAACCGTTGATCACGTTTTTCTTGATATAACCAAACGGCACCTTTTTGCATGGCAGCTTTAAGGGTTTGTTGAGAGAGGCCCGTTTCGCGGGCCAAAATAGCACTGGGTTTTTGGGTGGTTTCGTTGGCTGTTATCGTATGGGTATGTTTGAAAATGGTCGTGCGAGGTTCTTTCATAGTCGGTTTAACGGTATAGCAAGGAAAAGTCTTTCAATGTGGTTTGAAGGGTTATTTTAACGAACAAAAACATTGAGTCTGGTTTAATGAGCAAGATGGTTGGCAGAGATGACGTCTCGCGGAGGTGCATACCACTAGCAGCTAACGTTTGAGCTATGTTTTTTATGAGTTATATTTTTTAATGTTAATATTCTGGTGTTATTTATTGTTGATGGAAAAAACCTATTATGAACTTTTTAAAGGATAGTAATTATTGGTTCGGCCAGTTTACTTTTTTTCTTAGACGTTTGATAGCTAAAATTCCCAAAGGTATTGTTAGGAATTGGTTGAAGAGTGGTCCTTATATTGAAGAAAGATTTGCGAATGGCCAAAGAAAGGTTCTGAGGCATTATCGTTATGGTAGGTGTCATGGCCTAACCATTTTATGGTACTCGAATGGCCGGCAGTTTGCCCAAGGTAATTATCAAAATGGTCGTGAAGAAGGGGTGTGGGAAGAATGGTGTGAGAATGGGGTTAAAAGGAAAGAAGGGCGCTATCGGTCAGGTCAATTGGATGGGGTTTGGCGTGAATGGCTGGCAGACAGTCAGCAGTTAGAGAAACAAGGTCATTATAAGAACGGTAAAAAGGTGGGGCTATGGACGTGTTGGTATGCGAATGGGCATAAGAAGTCTGAAGGTGAATTTAAGAAGGGTAAACAAGATGGTCTATGGTCTTATTGGTATGAGAGTGGTGATATTTTGCGAGAACAAAATATGCAAGTAGGTAAGTTACATGGTTCTTATACCGTATGGAATACGCAAGGGTTGATGTATAAGAAGGAGTTGTATAGTGAAGGTGTTTTACAACAATCTTTATAATGAGAGGCTAGGTGCGAAGAAGGGAATTATTGAGACCGTCAAGGAATATTTATTGGGGGTCGTTTAGGGTTTGACGTGTAGTGAGATCAGAACATGATCTTTAGAATGCGCATGAGTAGCGTAGGGAATAAAACTGATAGTTGGGCGATAAAAACGATTAAAGATGTTCCGATAAAGCGCATAGATATCCTGAGTCTATTGAGTGAAATATCTTTTTAGCCCGTTCAATTGAGCGTTTAAAGTGGGTTCATTTTAGCTAAGCATAGCGTGTAATACGATAGGGCATATTGTCACGTGACAAAGTGTCGCAATGAAAATTAAAGACGGAACGTTTATTTTTTATAATTATTATTGAGTGAGGCAGTGTAAGAAGTATTATGAAGAAACCAATTAAACATTGTTATTGGGTTGTGCCTGGAAAGGTTTTAGCCGGTGAGCACCCAGTAGGGTTAAGTGATTTAACACCAAGTGAAAATCTAGAGGCGTTAAAAAAAGAATCTGTCACCACTTTTATTGATTTAACCAGTGAGCAAGAAGGGCTGGCTTCATATGAGCCACTTTTGGATGAACAGGCTTATCATCGGTTTGCCATAACCAATATCGGTACACCCAGTTCACCTCAAATAACCACAGCGATATTAGACCTTATTGATCAGCAAGTCACTAAAGAAGGGGTGGTTTATGTTCATTGCAGAGGAGGGGTGGGTAGAACGGGAACTATTATTGGTTGTTGGTTGGCGCGTAAAGGGTTTAAGGGGAGCAATGCATTAGCGCAATTAAACGAATTGTGGATGCATAACCCTAAGTCTGCGAAGACTGAATCACCTGAGACTCAAGCACAAAAAGATTATATTCTAGCTTGGGAAGAGCATGTTTAACCTTAATTGATTAGGGTCTTGTTTAATTGTGAAATATTATGACGTTATTGTTATTGGAGCCGGTGCCTCTGGATTAATGTGTGCGTTAACGGCAGCTCAACGGGGGCGTTCCGTTTTGGTATTAGAGGGGAGTAATAAAGCGGGTAAGAAGATTCTTATGTCAGGAGGCGGGCGGTGTAATTTTACTAATATCGAGGTGGACTCAACTAATTATATCTCTGCAAATCCTCACTTTTGTAAGTCTGCGCTTAAACGTTACAGTCAGTGGGATTTTATAGAGACTGTTCAGCGTCACGACATTAAATATGAACAACGTAAGCACGGACAGTTGTTTTGCTTAGATTCTGCTAAAGATATTCTCAATATGTTATTAACAGATTGTGCAGAAAGTGCGGTTGTTTTAAAAACCCATGTGAAGATTAAGTCCGTTCAAGTGCAAACAGAAGGAACTGCTCGTTATCAGATTGATACGGAAACGGCGAGCTATCGCTGTTATTCATTAGTTATTGCCACAGGCGCGTTATCAATTCCTAAAATGGGTGCGAGTGGTTTGGGTTATCAGATTGCAAAACAGTTTGGGATAAATGTTTTATCTTGCCGTGCTGGTTTGGTCCCTTTTACGTTTAGTGATCATTTTAAGGGGGTTGCTGAGCGACTATCTGGATTGGCTGTTGAGGTGGAGTTGAGTTGTGCAGGAGCTTCATTTCGAGAAAATATGTTATTTACCCATCGTGGATTAAGTGGGCCGGCAGCATTGCAAATATCAAATTATTGGCAACCGGGTACATTGATAACGGTTAATTTGTTACCGGACCTTTTGTTAGTTGATTATTTGTTACTGCAAAAGTCAAAACAAGCGAAAGCGCTTTTGAAAACAGTTTTGTCCGCTCATTTGGCGAAATCTCTGGTCAGTGAGTTGCAAGCCATTTTTTGGTCTGAGTATGCTCAAACGCCTTTGGCTGAGATTCCTGATAAAAAGTTAAGATTTATTACCGAGCAACTACAATGCTTAAAATTAAAGCCTGCGGGAACAGAAGGGTACCGTACTGCAGAAGTCACGTTAGGGGGTGTCGATACGCATGAGCTTAATTCTAAAACTATGGAATCCAAAAAACAGCCAGGATTGTTTTTTATCGGTGAAGTGGTTGACGTGACAGGGTGGTTGGGTGGATATAATTTCCAATGGGCTTGGTCTTCTGCGTATACTGCAGGGCAGTTTAGTTAGTATTTGAACAACTAACGTGAAGTTAAATCAAAACGAGGGGGGTTTATGGCGGCTTTGGACGGGGTGATGACGGTTTCATCTTTATGGCGTTATCCAGTTAAATCAATGATAGGCGAGGAATTGCGCGCAACTGAGGTGGGTGATAAAGGCCTTTTAGGTGATCGATCTTCAGCACTTATGGATGTGGAAACGGGGAAGATTGTCAGTGCTAAGAACCCGAAGCGATGGCCGAATATTTTTTCATATCACTCGCGTTATGAAGACTTTCCATATTCGGATTGTGTGCGTATTACGTTGCCTGATGGCTCAACGGTTAAGAGTGATGATCGACGTGTTAATGCAATTTTAAGTGAAGCTTTGGGGCGGGATGTTGAATTTATTTCTCAGGCATTAAACAATCCACAATTAGAAGAATATTGGCCTGATATAGCAGAGCTTGATAATAGAGATATTGTCACTGATGAAGATATGCCTACAGGGACTTTTTTTGATCTTGCAAAAATACATTTATTAACCACGTCAACACTAGACGAGTTACGTCGCTTATACCCTGAAGGGCGTTTTGAGCCGCGTCGTTTTAGGCCTAATATCATTGTTAATACGGATCAATCCGGTTTTGTTGAGAACGATTGGGTGGGGAAAACACTCAAAATAGGCAATGATGTGCAATTAAAAATAACAGACTTGTGTCCGCGTTGTGTCATGACGACAGTTTCACAAGGCGATTTACCCAAAGACACTGATATTTTACGAACAGCAGCACAACACAATGGTGCGCATGTCGGTGTTTATGCCGAAGTATTAAGGGCGGGTACGGTCACTTGTGATGATACGGTAAGTATTTTGAGTTGATCGATTTAGTTCGGCCACCAGTGTGGTTTTGGTGGGTGGCCGAATAATCGTTTATTCATGCGTTTTCCTGACCATCTTCCGAATATTACCGACACCTCGATAAACAAAGAAAATGATAATAGGGATGGAGAGTCCCGTTACTAGACTCGGGTTGAAGGGTATTCCTGAGGCTTTAATTGCTTTTGCAAGGTAATTAAATAAGCCGACGGTGTAGTAACTGATGGCCGCTACTGAAAGTCCTTCGACGGTTGACTGCAAGTGTAATTGTAGATTAGCACGCTTATCCATTGACGTGAGTAAAGACTGGTTCTGTCGTTCTAGAGTAATGTCAACACGGGTACGCAGTAATTGACTGGCTTTACTGATTCTCTCAGAAAGCATCGTTAAACGTTTTTCAGTCACTACACAGGTATTAATTGTTGGCTCTAGGCGTCGATTTAGAAATTCATTAATAGTTTGGACACCGGGAATTCTCACTTCTTTCAGCTCGCGAATGCGTTGTTCAACGAGTTGGTAATAGGCGGCAGTTTTAACAAATCGGGTATACGTGCTGGAAAAGCTGTTTTCAATTTCGGCTGCCAAAGCGGTTAGATCATCGAGTAATTGGCTATCGTCAATGTCTAATTGATGCATGGATGTTGTGATGCGTAATAGGTCTTGATCGGCACGAGTGAGATTAGGCATTAACGCTTGCGCAACGGGATAGGCTTGTAAAGACATAATACGAAAAACTTCTATGTCAAATAGGCGTTGTAAATAACGACCGGCTTGGCGGGAATTGAGTTGGCGGTCATAGATTACAAAACGACTAAACCCATCAGGCTGGATTTTGAAATCGGTAAAGGCAAGGGCAGCGCCACTGGCTACTTCTGCACCCACTAAAGCTCCGTCTGAGAAATGTGAGGCAATATCTTGAAAGTCAGGTGCTGATTCCGATTTAATGATTGCCGCGTGAATGGCCACCATGACCTTGCCGGGTATGGATTTAAGCCATTCCTCAGGTATTTCACGGAGTATTGATTCGCTAAAAGGATGGCTGTTTAAACGGTGCCGATAAAAAGTATAAGTACTGTATTCTCCGTGCTGCTGCCATTGAAGTTGGAAGCTTCCAAAGTCATCACTAAAATGCAGTGTATCTTTTTCTGGTGATGGGCGATTAAAAGCCTGACAGAGGGTAGCTAGGTGATTCAGCTCTTTATCTTTCTGGTCACCATCGTGAATTAAGGCGATATGAGTTGCCTGAGAAGGGCTTTTTATTTTGATTGTTTGTCGGGCATGGACTTCATTATGTAATTGATCGCGTAAGGTATGGCTATCGGGAAGGGGTGCTGATAAATTCATAGTGTGTAAATTGATCTTTTTAGATTGTAGTATTGAATTCAGGTGTTACTTTATCATGTTAGGGGATTATAAAATAAATAGCCTCGTTAGACTTAGGCGATGGTGACTAATGGGTGTTAGCAGCCTGATGCAATGACTAAACTATTAGCCATAATAATAAGTCACTAACCGTGATAAGTCGGCACGATTACGATAAGATGCACTTAAATGCCGTTTAGGTAGTTCTTTTTTCTTTATTGTCTTCGTTTTTATATGATTTATACGCAATTAAATGCCAGTCACGGACAGGATTATCAACAGCTAATGTTGATGGCAACACAAGAGTCCCCTTTTTCTTGGATAACCTCTCATAATGAGGTGCGCGCTTTGGCTATGCCTGCTATTACAGAAATGTTGGATCATAGTCAAAATGAGTCATTGATTTATATCGGTGTTTTTACCGCTGAAAAAAAGTTGATAGCGTGTTTGTCGCTTGCATTCTTAATGCAACATAGGCTTAAACATAAGGCTACGTTACAGGGGTTGTATGTTTTGCCAGAATTTAGGCGACAAGGTATTGCCCGTAAAATGCTGGCGAGGTGTGTCAGCCGTGTTAGCCATAACACAGCGGTCATTTTTTTGGATGTAGAGGTTGTCACGGCGGCAGTTGCTGCGCGTCAGTTTTATCGTCAGGAGGGATTTAGTTGCTATGCCTTTGAGCCTGATGCCATCAAGATTGGACAAAACTTCTATGGCCTTGAAAGTCTTAGACTGAGTGTGAATTAATGTTATTTTTATAACATTGGAGTGCGGTCAATGATGCCGCGCTAGTAGCGCTAAAGATAAAATGAACTTGAATGAAAGCTGTTGTTCGGATGAATAAATTAAAAGTTTTCAGCCTCTTATGGCTACTCTTTTTGTTACCGCCTACAACTCTTATA
>DUCI01000048.1:25767-26398 GCA_012959905.1 Methylococcaceae bacterium
AGGGCGTCTGGGTGCCGAAGAGCAATTTGATGATGTGACGATAAATGATATTTATTGCCATCGTGCCATTTTTACGCTTGATTCATTCACCTGTAAGCAGGGACATGGGAAATTGTCGGCTTTATTGTCATTAGAAATTTATCCGAGATTCCATTAAAACGGCGGAATCCATTGAAGAAAGTGGTCCGGTCTGAAAATAATGATCGTCAGGGTCTGTATCAAGCCATTGCGAATGCAAAGGGACATCCTGAGTGGTATGCTCAAATTAAAGCCACTTTCGCACGTCATTGGTTAAGTAACGCAAATAGTGGGTGGTGGTATTAGAATGCTAAGGGTACTTGGTAGCAGCGATAACTCGAAATCGTATAGTGGAGATAAGGGGGCTATGAATGATTGGTCATGTTGCTCAAGGTTCTACCCGGTTATTCGTTCTCCATGTGCTCAAACTAAAGCTAGTAGGATCAATATAGGCTAAGGGCCAAAAAAATGATTGTTGTTCAGTGATCAAAGTCGAAATGAAGTAGAATAAAGAAAATTTGGCTTTTGGAAGGCAGGTTTGGAGCAATGAAATAAATACCGTTGTTTGGCGTGTGAATACTAATACGATGAAGACAAAGGAGATTCAGCTACG
>DUCI01000049.1 GCA_012959905.1 Methylococcaceae bacterium
GTAGGATTTGAAATAACCCTGCGAGTATAAAAACCGAGAGGATAAGCGGTAGGGCATGTTCTGCATTGCCGTCATAAGTGACTAAAATTCCGCTGATAATGGTCGCGCTGAGAACGGTCATCGGTGCGGTGGGCCCGCTTATTTGAGTGGCCGTTCCACCGAATAAGGCGGCAAAAAAAGCCAGAAAGGCGGCGCCATAGAGTCCTGTGGAAGCACCGAGTCCGGATTGTTCGCCGAAGGCTAGCGCTAAAGGAAGGGCAACAATACCCGCTGTTAGGCCGCCAAAAAAGTCACCACGCAAATATTTTAAAGTTATCATCTTAATCGTTTATGTTTTGTTGGTTCAGTTTAGTAGTTAAAAGTAATTAAGCTAAGACTAGTCGCTTATAAATGACACTTTTCAAGTGTCCATAGATTTATCATCTGTTTTCCCACCATGTTTGGGCTTTATTTTCAGCATCAGATTGTGACGAGGCCAAACCCATTAATTTTAAAGTTATCGCGGTCGTTCCTATAATCGTGGCTTCTGCGTATTCATCTGCAAAAGCACCTTGCCACAGGTCGGCTAATTGCTGTGGGTCTAGCGTGTCTGGCTTACGGTGTCGTTTGCTAAAAAGGGCGGGCCATTGTTCATCAAATAGTTGCGCTTGGTGTACGCTCTGTACCAAGCAAGGCACATCAGGGTTACGTTCTATCTCGCCGCCTTCCCCTTTGATTACAGCGACATGAGGGTCGTTAAGAATAAGGGCGGCTTCTTGGTGCGTAGGGCGATAGCCGGGATGAAAAATACCTTGAATGCTTGCCGTTGCGGAAAAAGGATTAAGCATTCGGGCTAAGGTATGAACCGGTGAGCGTAAACCGAGAATGGGGCGTAGGTTAATAATATCGGCAAGTTTTGGGCAGAAATATTCCAGTGATAGATAACTGAAACGGTTTTGGGTTAATTGTTGCTGGGCTTGTTCGAGTGAATGGGCTTCAGGCAAACCGACCGCGTGTAATAACTCTTGGGTATAAATTCGCCCGTTGGTATGGCCCTTGGCACCGTGCATAAAAACGGTCACTCCATTATCTGTAAGCAGTCGTACCGCTAATAAAAACCACGGTAAATGGCGCCGTTTACCGGCATAGGAGGACCAGTCAAGATCAATGGGGGTCGCGGGTGGTGTAATGGCGATAACGTCACGTGCAGCCTGAATAAAACCGGCGAGTTCTTCGGGGGTTTCTTCTTTAACGCGCAAGAGCATTAAGAAGGCCCCTAATTGCACTTCTTCAACCTGATTGTCTAAGATCAAAGACATCGCGTCAAAGGCTTCTTCTTGGGTGAGTGAGCGCGACCCTTTTCGGCCTTTGCCTAAAATACGAATATAAGGTGCAAAAAGATGTTCAGAGTGGGCCATAGGTGTGTAAAGGGTCGCTGAATTTAAGACCCTTGATTTTAGCAAAGGTGTTAAGTTTTAAGTCGGTTTTATGGCTCCAGTTCTAATTCTTTGATTTTTCGAGTCAGTGTGTTGCGCCCGTAACCTAGAAGGTTTGCCGCTTCATGACGTCGCCCACGCGTGTAGCTTAAGGCGGCTTTAATGAGAATGGATTCAACGGCTGGAATAGTGTGCTTGGCAATTTCAGTCTCACCGGATTGGAGTTGTTTCTTTATTTGTTTTTCAAGAGTAAGTTCCCATGAGCTATTAATAACCGGTTCTTTGTTGGGATTAATGAGTATTTCGTCGGGGAGCTCATCAATATGAATTTCACGGCCTGAAGTCATAACGGTTAGCCAGCGACAAGTATTTTCAAGTTGCCGTACATTACCGGGCCATTTCAAAGAAACTAATAGTTTTTCGGTTTCAGGTCTGAGTATTTTGACTTCGGTATTAAGTTCTTGTGCGGCTTTTTTGAGAAAGTGTCGCATCAGTAAAGGTATATCCTGACTGCGCTCAGATAAGACCGGTATATGAATGCGAATAACATTAAGGCGGTGAAATAAATCTTCACGGAAAAGGTTTTTTTCTACCAATGATTCAAGGTTTTGGTGTGTTGCAGCGATGATCCTGACATCAACCTTAATGGAGTTGCGACCCCCAACGGGATAGAATTCTCCATCGGCCAAGACCCGCAGGAGTCGTGTTTGTAATTCAGCAGGCATATCACCAATTTCATCTAAAAAGAGTGTGCCTTGATGAGCCTGTTCGAAACGTCCAGCGCGTCTTGCTTGGGCGCCGGTAAAAGCGCCTTTTTCGTGGCCAAAAAGTTCTGATTCCATCAGGTCTTTCGGAATCGCCGCCATGTTCAAGGCAATAAAGGGTTTTTGGGTGCGAGGGCTATGTCGGTGTAAGGCTTTGGCCACCAGTTCTTTGCCGGTACCTGATTTACCGTTTATTAACACGGTAATATTTGATTTAGCCAAGCGGCCAATGGCCCGAAAAACTTCTTGCATAGCGGGTGCTTCGCCAATAATTTCGGGTGTGGGTTCAAGGGTATCTGTGTCAGATGCAGACTGAATTTGTATTTTGTGTTGGCAGGCGCGCTCAACAATTCCGACCATTTCATCAAGGTCAAAAGGTTTGGGAAGATATTCGAAGGCACCCTTATTAAAAGAGGTTACTGCGCTATCCAAATCAGAGTGGGCGGTCATAATAATGACCGGTAAATCGGGCTGCTGGTTTTTCACCTTATTCAATAGTTCAAGCCCATCGATCCCAGGCATTCGAATATCTGTGAGTAAGGCATCAGGAATGTCATGTTGAAGTGCTTGTAGTAAATCAGCACCATTACTGAAACATCGGGGTTTAATCGATGTTTTATGTAATGCTTTTTCTAGCACCCAACGAATGGATTTGTCGTCATCAACAATCCAAACATTATGCGTTGTATTCATGACCGTTCTCCACAGGAATATAAATTGAAAATATGGTGTTGTTAGGCATGCTGGTACATTCAATGATGCCGTTGTGTTGGTTGATTAGCGATTGCGCAATAGGTAGCCCTAGTCCGGTTCCATCTGCGCGGGTGGTAATCATGGGATAAAATATTTGGTTGATCATATCCGGGTCAATACCCACGCCGTCGTCTGTAATTGAGGCCTTAAGGACTAATTTGTAACGATGACGGCCAATGGTTAATTGTCGACAAATACGGGTCGATAAAGTGATCCGTCCTTGTTTGTCGATGGCTTGGGTCGCATTTTGTACGATATTCAGAAATGCTTGAATAAGCATATTCCGGTCGGCATTAATCAATGGAATGCTGGGGTCATAATCTTTTTCAATCGTTATTTGATCGTGTTCGTTTTGGACCAGTTTGTGAACACGATTAAGAATCTCATGAATATTTAACGGTTCTTTTTTAGGCGGGGTGTTAGGGCCCAGCATTTTGTCCATGAGTTCCTGCATGCGATCAGACTCAGAAATAATAATTTGCGTGTATTCCTTGAGTTCTGGGAGGCTGAGTTCGTCATGGAGTAATTGCGCGGCACCGCGTAACCCGCCGAGAGGGTTTTTTATTTCGTGGGCCAATCCACGAACGAGCATGCGATTAGTATTTTGCTGGGCAAATAATTGTTCTTCTTTGGTAAAGCGTAAATGTTTATCTATTTGCAGTAATTCTACAATGACACCGATCAGCTGAGAGGCTTCCATCAAGGGTGAAATATTAAAGTTAATGGTCATCGGGTGGCCCGATAAGTGCAGCGATATTTCGCGATTAACCAAGGTATTACCCGTTTGGTAACAATTCTGAAGATCTTTTTTGATTAATAAATGGGGATCGTTGAAAAGTTGTTCGATAGAGTGGCCGACTAGGTGGCGTGCGCTGTCGGCAAATAAAATTTCGCCGGCGGTATTGATATACGTGAGTTTTAGATCATCATTAAACAACATGATCGTTTCACTGAGATGATCAAGAATTTTTTGGTGCACGTTAGTTAGATATCCGCTAGAAAGTTAAGGGTCTAGTATTAGAAAAGCAATTAATGTACCAAGGTTGTTTTTTTTAGGTTGTTTTTTAAGTGGCTGTTTTATATGAAGGTGAGGAGTTAACGGAGCCATGCAGTGGGGCGTGGCAGCTTAGTTTTTTTCATTATAAACAAAAAACGCCCCAAAAAGGGGCGTTTTTTGTAAAACAATAAAACCGACCCGAGAAGTCGGATTGGTTCAGTGTTTACAAGCTGTAGTACATATCAAACTCAGCAGGATGCGTTGCCATACGTAGACGTGTGACTTCTTCCATTTTAAGTTCAATATAGGCATCGATCACGTCGTCATCGAAAACACCGCCC
>DUCI01000050.1:0-2019 GCA_012959905.1 Methylococcaceae bacterium
CGCCATACTTGCATCAAAATCTAGTGCGTCTACTGCCAGTTGGATAAGTGTTCTAGCCATGTTCGTATACTCCGGTTTACTGTTAGGTGAAACGCCTAACTTTGGTAAATAAATAAAAAAAAACGTTTTTCGACCCCAAGAACTTTAAAACAAAAAGTGGACCCCTGTCAATTTTAAAGTTGATTACAAAATAAATACCTATCACTAAAAGTATTAATAAATCATTATATTACCTTTAAAAGCTAGCACCTTACATTAACCATTCTTTAATTTAAAAACATCATAATCTTAACGTGCCACTCGCCCTCCCCTTTACTTACGCCAACAATCTAACAATAATGTAGCTTTTAACCGCCCCTCATTTATGGCCCTTTACCACCCAATAACACATGCCCCATGCCCCCTTTTACCAACGTTAATGCCTTAATTATTGATATGGATGGCGTGCTCTGGCACGGCAATCAACCCATTGGCGGCTTAAATAACTTCTTCGAAACCCTTCGAACCATACAAATACCTTTTATTCTTGCGACCAATAACGCCAGCCTAACACCCCAACAATACATTGAGAAATTCTCCAAAATGGGTGTTGAAGTTTATAAAAATGAAATCCTAACCTCAGCGATGGCGACTGTCCACTTCCTTTCCAAACAATACACGCCTGAAACAACGCGCGTATTTGTCATTGGTGAACCTGGAATAAAAGAACCCTTACTCGAAAAAGGCTTCACCTTAACCGGTCTTTATGAAATCAATGATCGCACCGGAACTAATTCCAAAACCGGCCCGCATATTGTTGTTTGCGGACTGGACAGAGAGATTTCTTGGGATAAACTGGCAACCGCCACACTCAATATAAACGCCGGCACCGCCTTCATTGGAACAAATGGCGACACCTCTTTGCCCACAGAGATTGGTGAAACACAAGGTAATGGCGCCATTTTAGCGGCACTAACCGCCGCAACAGGCATCACTCCCACCATTATCGGGAAGCCTGAACCGATCATTTACCAACAAGCTATGGCTATTCTCAAGTCAAAACCTGAAGAAACCATCGCCATTGGAGACCGCCTAGACACTGACATTTTAGGCGCCGTACGAAGCGATATCAGAAGTTTAATGGTTTTAACCGGCGTTTCAGACCAAAAGGATGCCACTGAAAGCCCCTTTCAACCGACTTGGATTATGGACAATATTACCTCCATAACCCTTGCCTTGAAGAGGGCACATCAAAGTACAACCCAGTAAAATAATATTGAAGCAACAGACCGACTAACGACCCACTGCCCTGACTTACTATGAAAAAACTTATCAACAACCCCGACGACCTTTTACCCGACAGCCTTGCTGGCTTTGCCAACGCTCATGCTGACATTGTCCAACTTCATAGCAACCCCTATTTTGTCTACAGAAAAAATAAACCAACGCCCCCAAAAGTTGCCTTGATTTCAGGCGGAGGATCTGGCCATGAACCACTACACTCTGGATTCGTAGGCATGGGTATGCTTGATGCAGCCTGCCCTGGTCACATCTTTACCTCACCCACACCCGACCAAATGATAACCGCAGCAACAACCGTCGAAAATGGCGCAGGGATCCTATTTATTGTAAAAAATTATGCTGGCGATATCATGAATTTTGAAATTGCCTCAGAACTAGTCACCTCACCAAACGAAACGGTGATCGTTGCCGATGATATTGCCTTACCCAAAGATCACAGTATGGGTCGCCGTGGCGTAGCAGGAACATTAATTATTGAAAAGATGGTCGGTGCTGCTGCCGAACGCGAGCACAACCTGACTTACTGCAAATCTTTAGGTGACCGAATTAGCGCAAACACAGCCTCCATCGGCGCTGCCTTAACAAGTTGTACCGTTCCAGCCCTCGGAAAACCAACCTTCGACATCAATGAAACCGAAATAGAAATGGGCGTTGGCATCCACGGCGAACGCGGCTGTTCTACACAAGAATTTACCGATGCAACGACGCTCACTCACAATCTAGGCGACGCTATTTACG
>DUCI01000050.1:2037-4205 GCA_012959905.1 Methylococcaceae bacterium
AAAAGGACAAGAAATACTCCTACACATCAACGGCTTAGGTGCAACTCCACTCATTGAACAATATTTAATTTATGAGATAGCACAAAAATACTGGAAACAAAAAGGCCTCACTATTACACGCTCTCTCGTTGGCAATTACACGACCTCTCTTGACATGGCAGGCTGCTCAATGACCCTCACCCTGCTAGATCCTGAGCTCACGACACTATGGGACCATCCCGTTCATACTGCTAATTTACGCTGGGGATGCTAAGCCTCATCGACTAAAAAGTCAGTTAAGGCACAAAGCATCACCTGGCTCGACTTAGCGCCTGCATCTACGTGCCCCACAGAACGCTCACCCAGATAAGCAGCACGCCCTTTCGTGGCGACCATATTGCGCGTCGCCTCAACACCCTCAAGCGCCACGTTAGCCATAGCTTCCAATAACGCGTTTCTTCCAGCACCTTCATCAGACAACCGTGTTAAACACTGCGCAACGGGGGCCAACACATCCAGCATGGTCTTCTCACCCACATCAGACTTCCCTCGCGCTTTCATAGCGTCTACACCTTGACTAAAGGCGTCAGCCATTCCACTAGTCGTTAATTCACTCTCTTTCAACACACTGCCCATTTTAAGAAACAAGGTGCCATACAACGAACCAGAAGCCCCACCCACCGAACTCATTAACGATAAGCCAATAACCTGAAAGGCCCCCGACCAATCCGTACGCACTAAATCTTCCGACTTAGCTTGCAAAACGCCCAGACCACGCAGCAAATTGACCACATGATCACCATCACCCAATATACGGTCTAACTCTTCCAACTCATCAGCGTTATTTGAAATCGTTCCATGCAAAAGCGCTATTACATCCGGCAATATTTCAGGTTTACCGACCATATCCATTCACTCCAATTCATTTTAAAATCACAAAGAAACATGATATGACCAATTCACCTTCCGACACAACCACGAACTTATCGCCAAAAAATAGTAAACTAACTCACTAGGCGTATTTTACTGACCTTTAACACTACCTACACAAACACTTATGCAACCCAAGCCCATTCCTATTGATGTTTTATGTGTTGGCCACGCCTCTTTTGACATGGTTTTCTCCATACCTAAGCACCCTTTAAGTGATGAAAAAATGTCAGCATCTGATTTTCAGCAATGCGGCGGTGGTCCTGCAGCTAATGCCTCATTACTGATTTCAAAACTTGGCCTTACATCGGCCTTTGCCGGTTATTTGGGTTTAGATGTCTATGGCGAACAACACTTAGCTGAATTTAGAAAAAACCATGTCAATTGCACCCTTTTAGTACAGGGACAAAACCCCACCCCTATCACCACTATTCTGGTTAAACCCAATGGACAGCGCGCACTCATAAATTTTAAAGGAGAAACACAGGCTTTACCGGTTAACGCAATCAATTTTGAACGGATAAAACCCCACGTCATCTTAGTCGACGGTCATGAGCCACATATTTCCCTCCCGCTCATCCAAAAAGCTAAAGAGTATAATATCCCCACCGTTCTTGATGCCGGCTCACTACACGAAGGCACTGAAAAACTAATGACTGTTGTTGATCACTTAGTTTGCTCACAAAAGTTTGCCCGCCAATTTGCACAAACCGAACAACAAGCCTTTACGCTTTTATCCAAAATAGCCCCTAATCTGATAATTACTTTAGGCGACCAAGGCCTACTCTGGAAAACGCCCGAACAAACAGGCCAGCTATCCGCTTTCCCTATCACTGCAATTGATACCACGGGAGCAGGTGACGCCTTCCACGGAGCTTATGCAGCTGGACTTGCCCAGCAAATGCCTTGGCCCGCATTATTACGCTACGCCAGTGCTGCAGGGGCCTACTGTTGCATGCATATAGGCGCCCGCCAACTTGAAAAATTTCAAACCCAATACAAGAATGTCTTAATTTGAACCCATCGGGCGACATACAATCCTATTATTGACGCCCTTGAAATACAGCCCATTAGTATTTTTATAAAATCGCTCAAAGAAAAACGATACTTAATTACAAAAAGCGTGTTATTTAAGGGATAATACAGGGTTGGTTACCTTTGATTAGGTCGTGTAATACTGGGTCATTAGCAAGCACATAGTGAACATATCAGCTTGTCAATTTTGGAAGAAATTATGAAAAAAACAATGTACGAAAAAA
>DUCI01000051.1 GCA_012959905.1 Methylococcaceae bacterium
ATAAAAAAATCTACTTCGCTTAATTTAAATTATCCTCATGGAAAAAACCTATAACCCACACACAATAGAACAAAACTGGTACCGCCACTGGGAGGATAAAGGCTATTTCTCACCTCAAGAAGGTGAAAATTCCTACTGCATCATGATTCCTCCTCCCAATGTGACGGGTAGTCTACATATGGGACATGCCTTTCAAGACACTATTATGGATATCCTAACGCGTTTCCATCGTATGCAAGGCGATTCGACCTTATGGCAAGTAGGAACTGACCACGCTGGAATCGCTACCCAAATGGTTGTCGAGCGACTAATAGAAAGTGAGGGGAAAACACGCTTTGATTATGGCCGAGACCCCTTCATTAAAAAAGTATGGGAATGGAAAGAAGAGTCTGGCGGCACGATTACCCAACAACTTCGACGTATGGGGTCCTCCCTCGATTGGTCAAGAGAACGCTTTACTATGGATGAAGGGCTTTCTGAAGCCGTGCAGGAAGTGTTTATAACGCTTTACCGTGAAGGACTTATTTACCGAGGCAAAAGACTCGTTAACTGGGATCCTGTCCTGCATACGGCTGTTTCAGATCTTGAAGTACTCTCTGAAGAAGAAAACGGTTCTTTATGGCATATGCGCTACCCGCTCAGCGACGGTTCTGGCCATCTGGTGGTCGCCACAACCCGCCCTGAAACCATGCTGGGTGACTTCGCTGTAGCTGTTCACCCTGACGATGAACGTTATCAACATCTTATCGGAGCATGGGTTAAACTGCCGCTGACCAACCGAGAAATACCTATCATTGCTGACAGCTATGTCGATCCAGAATTTGGTACCGGTTGCGTCAAGATTACTCCAGCCCATGATTTTAATGATTATGAGGTCTGGTTACGCCACCGTGATCAATCGACTATTCAGGCCTTACCGCATGGCGGACTTATTAACCTTTTCACGCCTAATGCAACCATCCGAGAAAACGACATCAGCGAAGATCAATTAATTCCAGCTGCCTACGTCGGTCTTGATCGTTTCGAAGCCCGTAAAAAGATTATTAATGACCTTGATGCCCTAGGCCTACTGGATAAAATTGAAGACCACAAATTAATGGTTCCTCGTGGTGATAGAACCCACTCCATTATTGAGCCTCTATTAACCGATCAATGGTACGTTAAAACACAACCACTGGCTGAGCCTGCCATTGCTGCTGTTGAAAATGGTGATATCCGATTTGTCCCTGACAACTGGAAAAATACTTATTTTGAATGGATGAACAATATTCAAGATTGGTGTATTTCGCGACAAATATGGTGGGGTCATCGTATCCCTGCTTGGTATGATGATAACGGCACTATCTATGTAGGACGTTCTGAAGCAGAAATTCGCCAACAATACCAACTGTCTAATGACATCTCACTTCGACAAGATCCAGATGTTTTAGACACGTGGTTTTCATCGGCACTGTGGCCTTTTTCAACACTGGGTTGGCCAGAAAAAACAGCTGAACTCGATCAATACTACCCGACCAGCGTTTTAGTCACTGGTTTTGACATCATATTTTTTTGGGTTGCCAGAATGATCATGATGGGACTCAAATTCATGGGTGAAGTACCCTTCAAGGATGTCTATATTCATGGCCTTGTGCGTGATTCTGAAGGTCAGAAAATGTCTAAATCAAAAGGCAATGTGCTCAATCCGATTCACGTCATTGATGGCATTGACCTTGAAAGCTTAGTCGACAAACGAACATCCGACATGATGCAACCCCATCTATCAGAAAAAATAGAACGCGCGACGCGCAAAAGTTACCCTGATGGTATTCCCGGTTATGGAACTGATGCTTTACGCTTCACCTTCGCTTCCATTGCTTCGACAGGACGAGATATTCGCTTAGATAGCCATCGCATAGAAGGTTACCGTAATTTCTGTAACAAACTATGGAATGCGGCACGTTATGTTTTAATGAATACAGAGAATCAAGATAATGGTACCCACAATAATGCCATTGAATTTTCTCAAGCCGACTACTGGATAACCGCTCGCTTTCAACAAGTTGTCACGGTGACCACAGAGGCCATTGATAATTATCGATTCGACCTTGCCGCCCAAGCCATTTATGACTTTACCTGGAATGAATATTGTGACTGGTATCTTGAATTAGCCAAAATATCTTTGCAAGAAGGCAGTCTAGAACAACAACGTGGCACCCGAAAAACACTGGTATCAACGCTGGAAAAATTACTCCGCCTAGCACACCCCTTCATGCCTTTTATCACCGAAGAGATCTGGCAACGTGTTGCCCCACTGACCGGCAATCATGAAGACTCCATTATGTTGCAGCCCTACCCCAAGGCCGACAGTCAACTCATAAATAACACGGCCATCACAGAAATTAGCTGGGTTATGACTTTTATCCTCGGTATACGCCGTATCCGTGGTGAAATGAATATTGCTCCCGGGAAAAAACTTAATGTTCTCTTACAACACGGCACCCCTGAGGACCGTGAGTTAACGAGCACATCTCAGCACTTTTTAACTAAACTAGGCCGCCTCGAATCCATTACCTGGCTAGAAAATAGTGCAACACCTCCTGAGTCAGCCATTGCTTTAGTGGGCACCTTACAGATTTTAATACCCATGTCAGGTCTGATCGATAAAGCGGCAGAAATAAGTCGTCTTGAGAAAGAAATAGTGAAAGTTAGCAAAGAACTTCCCCGCATTGAAGGAAAACTGAAAAACCCAAACTTTATCGAGCGTGCACCACAAGCCGTCATTGATAAAGAAAAAGAAAAGCTGACAAATCTAAACCTTTCACTCTCACAATTAAACGAACAACTTCAAAAAATAACACAACTCTAAGCGCCAACAATAACCAATAAATTTCAAACCAACAGTAGACAACACGACTATTCCCTCTATCTTTAGCAAGATCAGAAGGAATAGTCGCCGTGGCCACCCAAACCGTACCTAAAATAAAATTCGGACTCATTAGAACTCTTATTAACAGAGGGCTTATCCATGAAACAGATACGCCCGAACTTATTAAGCACGCTAAGAAAAAAAAGATCTCCGTACTGCGCTATATTCTGAACCAACAACTCGTTGATAGTACCAGTATCGCGATGACTGCTGTTGAAGAATTCGGCTTATCCTATTTAGATCTTGATGCTATCGATGTACTCCAACTACCACTTTCAGAATTAACAAATTCATTAATTCTCGAGCACCAAGTTTTACCGTTATTTAAGCGCAATAATACCTTGTTTATTGCGCTATCTGACCCAACCAATAGCCGCGCCCTCAATCAAATAAAATTTCACACCCGTCAACAGACTGAAATTATTATTGTTGAAGATCATAAGCTCAATGCAAAAATACAGCTCTGCCTTGATGCTCAGGAAACGACCATCGAAGACATACTTGATGAAAATATCAGCATTATCGAAGAGGAAGAACCTGTTGATACACAACAAAATCAAGTCGACAACTCACCAGAAATTGATGATGCGCCTATCGTTCGATTCGTCAAACAAATTCTCGTAGATGCCATCAAAAAAGGCGCCTCCGATATTCATGTTGAACCTTACGAAAATTTTTTTAGAATACGATTCCGAACTGACGGCATTTTGCAAGAAATAGCGACCCCTCCTAGCAACATGGCCAACCGCATGATTTCACGCATAAAAGTCATGGCGAAAATGGACATCGCCGTACGTCGCATCCCTCAAGACGGTCGCATAAAAATTAAATTATCGAAAGATAGATTTATCGACTTCCGTGTCAACACATGCCCTACTTTATACGGTGAGAAAGTAGTGCTTAGAATCTTAGATCCCAGTAGTGCCACATTAGGTATTGAAGCGCTCGGTTTCGAAAAACACCAAATGAAATACTTCATTCATGCGATTCATCAACCCTATGGCTTAATCCTTATTACTGGACCAACAGGTAGCGGTAAAACGGTCACATTGTATACGGCACTTAATATCCTCAATTCACCACAGCTCAATATATCAACCGCCGAAGATCCCGTTGAAATTACGTTACCGGGTATTAACCAAGTCAACATGAACCCTAAAGCAGGTGTTAACTTTTCTACTATACTACGCGCATTCCTAAGACAAGATCCCGATGTCATTATGGTCGGTGAAATCAGAGACCAAGAAACTGCTGAAATATCAGTTAAAGCAGCACAAACGGGTCATTTAGTCCTCTCTACCTTACACACCAATGATGCCCCGCAAACACTGAGCCGCCTCATTCAAATGGGCATCCCTCCCTACAATATTATTTCATCAATACAATTAATTGTTGCTCAACGATTACTCCGTAAATTATGTGAACACTGCAAACACCCTGAGACTCTGCCGGATCAAACTTTACTGGATGCCGGGTTTACGCAAGATTCACTTAAAAAGCTAACACTCTTCAGCGCTCAAGACTGTGACCATTGCAATCACGGTTATCTCGGCCGGGTAGGCATCTATCAAGTCATGCCTATCAGTCATAGCATGCAGCAACTTATTTTAAACAACGGTGATTCCAGTCAACTCGAAGCACAATGTCAATCAGAAAATATTTTAAATTTAAGACAATCAGCCCTGCTAAAAGTCGGCACAGGCATCACCAGTCTCGAAGAAGTCAACAGAATCACAAGAGGTTAACCCTATGGCTAAAAACAATACACCCAGTGAATATATTTGGCGCGGTATTAACACTACAACAGGCCTCCCCACTAAAGGCACCATTAGCAGCCCAAATTTAATCAGTGCACAGGCTGAGCTTCGTCGCCAAGGCACACGAATCACCCACATAAAGATCAAACCAACAGCCCTACTATCCCCGCGAAAGAAAAAAATAACCAGCAAAGATATTGCTATTTTAAGTCGGCAATTAGCGACTATGCTGGAAGCCGGTGTTCCATTAGTGCAAGCCTTTGAAATTACCGGTCAAGGCCATGACAATGAAAGCATGAAGGCATTACTGCTTGATATCAAACAAGACATTGAAAACGGCTTATCGTTTACCGAAGCACTCGAAAAAAGACCCGACTATTTTGATGAGCTGTTCTGTAGTCTAGTAGCCGCTGGTGAACAAGCCGGTGTTTTAGAAACCTTACTCGATAAAATTGCAACGTACAAAGAAAAAACCGAGTCACTCAAAGCAAAAATAAAAAAAGCACTGACTTATCCAATCGCTGTACTGGTTGTCGCAGCCTTAGTCACTGCAATACTACTGCTTTTCGTAGTTCCCGTCTTTGAAGAGCTTTTCCAAGACTTTGGTGCTGATCTACCCCTGTTTACCCGTTTAGTGATTGACCTATCCCAATGGTTACAAGCCTATTGGTGGCTTGTATTAAGTGCATTGTCGGCCATCATAATGACTTTCCGTTTTTATCATAAGCGCTCGGCTCGTTTTCGTCATACCCTTGATCGCATTTACTTGCATATTCCGGTGATCGGCCCAATTCTACGTAAAGCGGCTATCGCTCGCTTTGCTCGGACGTTATCAACATTATCAACAGCAGGCGTCCCTTTAGTAGATGCCCTAACATCCGTCTCTGGCGCAACCGGCAATCATGTCTATTGCCAACAGGTCCTTGTTATTCGCGATAAAGTGTCAACGGGGCAACAACTACAACTCAGCATGCAACAGACTGAAGTCTTCCCTTTTCTTATTATTCAAATGGTTGCTATTGGTGAAGAATCAGGTTCTATGGATAAAATGCTCAGCAAAGTAGCTGATTTTTATGAAGAAGAAATTGATAATGCCGTTGATAACCTAAGTGACTTACTCGAACCTTTAATTATGGTTATTCTAGGCGGATTGGTTGGCAGCCTAGTGGTTGCCATGTATCTCCCTATTTTTAAGTTAGGATCCGTCATTTAAACGCCCAATAAGCGCTCCGGCCACCCCAATTTTTATCCTGATTAAGTACCCTAAACGTTATAATGTCATTTAAAATTTATCTTTTGATTATAACCAACATTCAAATAATTAATTATGCTGAAAATTGGACTCACTGGTGGTATTGGTAGCGGTAAAAGCACGGCCGCAAATCATTTTGAGTCACTTGGCGTTCCTGTTATTGATGCCGATGAAATAGCCCATCAACTCACACAACGAGGACAACCTGCCCTGCAACAAATCGCCGTACATTTTAGTTCCTGTATCGATAGCCAAGGACACTTACTACGAGCCGAACTACGCGAACAAATATTCTCAAACCCTACTCAAAAACAACGGTTAGAAAATATTCTTCACCCCCTCATTCGTAACGAAATACTGGCACAACTGCTACCATTAAAGAATGACTACGTTGTACTGTGCATCCCGTTACTCGTCGAGAAAAATTTATTTAGCTGGGTTGATAGAACCCTTGTCATTGACTGCCCAGAAGCACTCCAGATTATTCGCGTTCAAAAAAGAAGCAACCTATCAACACCTCAAATTAAAAAAATTATCGCTTGTCAAGCCTCACCAGAATCCCGATTATCAAAGGCTGATGATATTATTACCAATAATGGTAGCACTCAAGAGCTTGCAGAAACCGTCAAAAAACTGCACAATTCCTATCAATCACTATGCAACCCTTTACCTGATCAATAGTCCGTGAATAATTTCCTATCCTACGAATTTCCTCTCAAAGAACGCATTCGACTCTTTATGCGTCTGGAACACCTTTTTCAACAATTTGACCATTGTTTACAGGGCACAACCGTTTGGGATAGACGTGCTGCCATTAATGGGCTTCATTCCATTATTACTTTATTTACACGAAACGATATTAAATCCGCAATTTTAAAAGAATTAGAACGTCACACTTCAATCTTAACCATGATTTCTAAGAATGAAGATGTTGACGATTCCAAGCTGGAATCTATCTTGCAAGAACTACAAACCGTCAGCCAAGCGCTCTACCAGTGTAATGGGAAAATAGGCATCGCTATTATTGAGGGTAACGAACTCTTAAAATCCGTCACCCAACGAACCTCTATTCCAGGTGGTAGTTGCTCTTTTGATCTGCCTGGATTTCATTATTGGTTAGAACAAAACCCAGACCAGCAATGCAATGACCTTAATAAATGGTCTGAATCATTTTCTGACATTCGCCATGCTATCGATCTCGTGCTAAAGTTTATTCGCCAAAGCAGCACGCCTTCTCAAGAGGTCGCAAAAATGGGCTTCTATCAAAACAACCTAAGCCAATCCTCTTCCTACCAACTCATCCAAATACGTGTCGACAGAACTATCCCGTGTTATGCTGAAATCAGTGGCGGCAAGCATCGTTTCTCAATTCGCTTCATGATACCTTCTAAAGATGGCGGGCGACCGACTCAAACACAAGCGGATATTCCTTTTGAAATTACGCGTTGTTTATTATAAATACCCCAACGACAAAAAAGACTCTCTACGCCAAAAAAGCACCCATTCCTGCTACCCCCTGCCCTCCGCATTCATAGACTGATGTCAAATCTGAGTCCATCATTCCACCCAATGCATAAACAGGTAAATTTACTTGTGCAACTAATTCCTGAAAATGCAACCAACCCAGTGGTTTAGCTTCAGGGTGAGTAGCGGTACTTTTTACCGGAGCTAAAACCACAAAATCTACACCGATCGCTTCCGCCTGCTGCAATTCAGCATGATTGTGACAAGAGGCTCCCACCCAACCTTCAACATCAGGGCGTTGATCAATTGCCATTAAATCCTTACTGGTTAGGTGTAAATTAGCTATTGGGAAATTACCTACCCGAAGAGCAGAATTCACCATTAATATTACCTGATTCTTATTACAAAAAAACGTTGCGTATTCAAGTAACTCTTGCAAATCAGTTGCGGCCACTAATTTTGTTCGCAATTGGATTAATTTGACGTTGTTCTCAACTAAACGAGGCAGTGTTCTTTGAAGTGAAATTAGACTGTCATCACCCACTATTGCATATTGACTCGGCAATTGGACGGCATTAATAATAGCGTTATTGGCTGCAGGGAATGAATAATGTTTTAAGGCCTCAACAGGCACCCAACGAATGACTTGACCTTCATTAGAGCAAACAGAACCAACAAACTCATCAACTGTCCAGACCCACAACTTTACCCGTAAATCGGAATATTGATGATTGATAGCAATCAATGGTCTTGCACCTTTGACGGTCAACCCTAACTCTTCTTTAAGTTCCCGAATTAGGGCAACCTCAGCGGTTTCTCCCAATTCCAACTTACCACCAGGGAACTCCCAGCGATTACCTTGATGAACTGACTCAGGCCGATAAGCAATAAGGACTTCACCGCGCGCATTCGTGACCACACCCACGGCCACCTGCAACACATCATTAGACACATTTATGTCCGATATTCCGCATTAATACGAACATAATCATAAGATAAATCACAGGTCTTGATCGTTTGTTGCGCAACCCCTCGCCCTAAACACACTGTAATTGTTATTTCTTCCGCATCCATAACTTTCTGACCGGCCGCTTCAGTATATTGACTATCTTTAGTGCCTGCGTTCACAATACAAACCTCACCTAGAAAAATAGAAACCTTGTCTAATGCAAAGTCTTCAATACCTGCTCGACCGACTGCTGCCAATATTCGCCCCCAATTCGGGTCACTGGCAAAAAATGCCGTCTTGACCAAAGGTGAATGTGCAATTGTTTTACCCACTCGAACAGCTTCCTGATCATTCTGCGCCTGACTAACAACAATTGATATTAATTTTGTCGCTCCCTCACCATCCCTAACAATAGCTTCAGCCAACTCAGAAAAAACCTCATTAACGACAGCACAAAATTGCTGATAAGACTGACTTCCTTCAAGCAACTCCGGCACATCTGAGTGACCACTGGCCATAAACACACAGGCATCATTAGTTGACGTATCTCCATCGACAGTAATACGATTAAAAGACTGTTCCACAGCATGCTGTAAACACCGTTGCAACAATCTATCTTCAATCTTAGCGTCGGTAGCGACAAAAGAGAGCATAGTTGCCATATTAGGCTGGATCATTCCCGCCCCTTTTGAAATACCGGTTATGGTAATACTACCCCCATCCAACGACACTACTCTCGATACACCTTTAGGAAAAGTATCGGTTGTCATAATCGCCTCAGCAGCCTGCGCCCAATTATCTTCTGATAAATGATCGATAGCTTTAGGCAACGCTTGGATTATTTTTTCAACCGGTAACGATTCGCCAATAACGCCTGTGGAAAAGGGCAAAACCTGTTCCATACGCCCTCCCGTTATCTGTGATAAGGTCAAACAAACTGATTGCGCATCTTGAAGACCTTTGGCCCCGGTACCCGCATTCGCATTACCGGAATTAATAACCAACCAACGCGGGGCTTTTCCCAAATTCTGTTTAGCCAATACCACGGGAGCCGCACAAAAGGCATTCTGCGTAAAAACCGCACCACACGTAGACCCTGGATCCATCGCAACAACCAATAAGTCGTCGCGCACAGATTGTTTTATTTGCGCGCAATAAGTACCCAGCAACACACCATCTACAGCATGCATAACTGGAAATTTTGGAACCCCTACTGCCATGACTTACATCCCATTATGTTCATTGTTTTTTTATCGGAAAAAAAGAATCCGTATTTTTCGAACCGACGCTATTTCTTGCGTTATCTTTTTACAGTGTTTTTTACAATTATCAACAACCAAATCATGTTCAAGGGGCGACAATAAAAATATGACTTCCAGTTCTACAGCACCATTCAGATAATGAATTTTAATATCATCCACTAAGCTATAGTAATCCCCCATACAATCTCGAATACCATTGATCAATTCTTTTCTTGATGGTAAGCAATCATCAATCGTCTCTTTTTGCTCATCATCTTCAGGATCCGTATGCACTAAGACATCAGCGATATTCTCAAATTGTGCTAACAATTGATTACGCACCGTATCGGCAATCATATGACCCTCTGAAACACTGATATACGAATCAACCTGAATATGGAGATCGACATAAATATCTTCGCCCATACGCCGAGTTCGTAACAAATGAATATTAATAACCCCATCAATAACTGAAATTGCTTGGCGCAAAGCATCAAGCTCTTCATCTGAAATAGCCGTATCCACTAACTCTTTTAAGCTCTCCATTATGAGTGACACACCAATCTTAGCAATCATTAAACTCACTAAGACAGCGGCAATCGAATCGGCATAACCGTAACCTAAAAGCATGGCCGCTATGCCTATCAAAACTATAATGGAGGAAATAGCATCACTACGATGATGCCAAGCATTGGCCAACAATAATTTAGAGCGGGTTTTTTTGGCAACCTTTTTCGTGAAATGGAATAACCATTCATTACAAAAAATCGATATTCCCGCAATATACAATGTTATTTGATCGGGAACGAGCAATGCACCATCGCCCAAAATACGATTCACGGCATCCCAAGAGATCCCTGCAGCAACAACGATCAATCCAGAACCTAAAACTACCGTTGCTAAGGTTTCAAACCGAGCATGTCCATAGGGGTGATCTTGATCAGGTTGTTTACTTCCCAGCTTAATAGCGACCAAGACAACGGCATCACTCAGTAAATCAGCGAGAGAATGAATACCATCGGCAATCAATGCAGACGATTGCCCCAGCACACCTGCAGACACTTTCACGGCAGCTAAAAAAACATTAACTAGCGCGGCAACAAGCGTTGCGTGAGACTTCAATCGAACATCGTTATGCTCTGTCATCATTAGATTTTAGTCACCCACGAGAATATTAATCGTGATTTCACCGGCATTATTATTTGCTGATAGAACCTGATGGCCATTAATACGGCACCAAGCCGGAATATCTTGCATGACACCGGGATCCGTACAAACCACTTCTAATTGATCCCCCAAAGTCATCGTTTTAATTTTATCCTGCACCCGTATGACGGGCATAGGGCAAAGTAAACGCCGAGCATCTAAAAATTGCTTATTCATATATGCCATTCTTTAGCTATTTCATCACTTGACAACGGTGTAACCAAAAATGACTTTTCTTCCCCTTGCTGAGTCATTTTAACTTCTACTTGTTCCGCCTCACGACCCTGACTATAACGAGCCGTTATCTGTGCAGCCAACCAACAATCCTGCTCAGAAAGGGTACCGTCAATTAACACCAGTGGGCCTGGATGACTCACCGTTGTCATCGTTTGAAACACATTTTTATAGCCCTGTAAAAAATTATTCTCCCCTTCTTCTCGAGCAATAATCATCTTAAAATGAGCCTTCGGTCGCAGATGACGCCCCACCTTCAACAACATAACGTCATCTAACTCATACTCTTTCTTACCTCTTGCGGTCCATAAGTCTACCAATTTGTCGGAATAGCTTTTATCCGTTAAAAAACAACACCCGCCGGCGGGTTGTGCGTAATCAGTAAAACCGAATTGTTCTGCCAAAGCTATTTGCGGCTTTCGTGTACGACCACTGAAATCATATAACTCTTCTCGGTTAACCCAACCTTCTTTCTCGGGCAGGGTTTCAGGTAGATTTTTTGCACACAATGGCCTTAACAACCGTTCATTGGCGCCTGACTCTCTGGCAATGACCGGCATCGTATCTTTTCGTTGGGACATCGGTCGCTGCCCGATCACCTCACCGGTAATGATAAAATCAAAATCATTCTCTTCTATCCACTGCTGAGCCTTTTGCACCATAAAAACCTTACAATCCAAACACGGGTTCAAATTTGCACCGTACCCATGCTGTGGATTTATTAGCACATTCTTATACTCCTCAATAACATCAATAATGTGCAGTTTTATCCCCAGTTGCTCAGCGACCCATAATGAATTATTTCGCTTAGGCTTGGCTTTATCTTTTTTACGGATAGCATGGGTATGACCCTCGACACAAAAACCCGTAAAAAAGTTTATCCCTTCTACGTGAACCCCTTGTTCCATAATTGCTTTTGTCGCCAACATGGAATCAAGACCTCCTGAGATAAGAGAAACGGCTTTCTTCTGTTTTTTCATTGTTTTCTTCATTCTTAAAAACGAACATTATACGTTAACTATTCCCCATAAAGCTAACGAACTGAGCGACCGCACTCCTTCTACTGACAACACTATTCATTCTGTTTTTACATTCAAAACCAGCCTTTCATTCGACATAACCCAGTTTATAAAGCCGATCACTACCTCAACAAACTACGCTCACTATAAATTTAAGTTATAATTATAGTTTTTTATCGCCTTAAAAACCGTGCCCAGTAACTACAAAAAACCCACTACATTTCAAGACTTAATCCTTGCTTTGCAATCCTTTTGGTCTGAACAAGACTGCACCATTTTACAGCCTCTCGATATGGAAGTTGGTGCCGGTACCTTTCATCCCGGAACCTTTCTTCGTGCCATTGGCCCTGAACCTTGGCGTTCAGCCTATGTACAACCATCGCGTCGTCCAACTGATGGTCGCTTTGGAGAAAACCCCAATCGATTGCAACATTACTATCAATTCCAAGTAGTCCTAAAACCCTCGCCTGATAATATCCAGGAACTCTATTTAGACTCTTTACGTTACTTAGGTCTCGACTTACTTGAACACGATATTCGTTTTGTCGAAGACAACTGGGAATCCCCTACTTTGGGCGCCTGGGGTTTAGGCTGGGAAGTCTGGCTCAATGGCATGGAAGTCACCCAGTTTACCTATTTCCAACAAGTCGGCAGCCTAGATTGTCGGCCGGTAACCGGTGAAATTACCTATGGTCTTGAACGCATTGCGATGTACCTGCAAAATGTACAAAGCGTTTACGATTTGACTTGGAATACAAATAGCCAAGGCCCCGTCAGCTACGGCGATATTTTCCACCAAAACGAAGTTGAAATGTCGCACTTTAATTTCACCCACGCCAATACTGACTTTCTCTTCGCCAGTTTTGATAACTACGAACAGGAATGCAAAAAACTCATTGACCAGAAACTCTCCTTACCGGCTTATGAAATGATCCTGAAAGCATCCCATGTTTTCAATCTCTTAGATGCACGTCATGCAATCTCTGTAACAGAACGTCAACGCTATATTCTACGTGTCAGAGAGATGTCAAAGGCCGTGGCTGAAAACTATTACCAAGGAAGAGAAGCATTAGGTTTTCCAATGCTTAACCATAAGAAGACTCAAAATGACTGATACCAGACCCCTACTTTTCGAACTCGGCACAGAAGAGTTACCCCCTAAAACCTTATTAACCTTGAGCAAGGCTTTATTAGCTAACATAACGCAAGCGTTATCAGACGCTGAACTAACTTTCGGTCAAACCCGTATTTTTTCAACCCCCCGTCGGCTAGCTGTTTTAATTGAAGACGTTCTTGTTCAACAGCCTGACAAAACAACTGAAAAACGCGGACCCGCTATTAAGGCTGCCTTTGATGCTGACGGCAATCCAAGTCGAGCAGCACTCGGCTTTGCTTCAGGTTGCGGAACAACGGTTGATCAATTATCCCGTTTAAAAACTGACAAGGGTGAATGGCTATCTTTTAATCACCAAGCCAAGGGACAACCCGCCAGTCTTTTAATCCCAGAAATTATCACTCACAGCCTTAAAAAACTACCTATTGCCAAACGAATGCGTTGGGGTGATTCCGCCACTGAATTTGTACGCCCTGTTCATTGGGCCGTCTTACTCTTCGGCACAGAACCGGTAAGCTGTGAAATATTAGGTGTTAAATCCGGCCAACACACTTTTGGTCACCGCTTTCACGCACCAGAAGCTATTTTTATAAACCACCCTTCAGACTATCAGCGGTGCTTACTTGAAGACGGTTACGTTATCGCCGATTTTGAACAACGCAAGCAAATTATCTATAACGCCACCCTGAAAGCAGCTCAAAAAGTTGGCGGCACCGCGGTTACCAACCCATCCCTCCTTGAAGAAATCACTGCCCTTAATGAATGGCCCGTTCCTGTCACGGGGAACTTTGATTCACGTTTTCTTGACCTACCCGCTGAAGTATTGATTACCACAATGCAAGTTAATCAAAAATATTTTGCCGTGACCGATAATAATGAAAAATTATTACCCCACTTTATTACTTTCAGTAACATTGAAAGCACCCACCCTCAATCTATTAAAGAAGGTAACGAACGGGTCATTCTTCCACGCCTAGCTGATGCCGAATTTTTCTGGAAACAAGACCGTCATTTAACGCTATCAGAACGCACCCCTCGACTGGCTAATATTATTTTTCAGAAAACACTCGGCACCTTACTTGATAAAACACAGCGACTGGAAGCCCTAGCTACACATTTATCAACAAAGCTCGATATTGCTCCAGAGCACAACTTGCGCGCTGCACGTTTAGCTAAAACAGATCTAATCACCGAAATGGTGGGTGAATTCCCCAGTCTTCAAGGCATCATGGGACGTTATTACGCCTTAGCCGATAACGAGCCTAATGAAGTCGCTCAAGCACTTGAGGAACAATACTACCCCAAACAATCCGGTGGCCCCACACCTGAAAGTTCAACCGGACAAATACTCGCTATCGCCGATAAAACGGACACGCTCGTGGGTATTTTTAGTGCAGGTCTCATTCCTACCGGTGACAAAGACCCCTATGCATTACGACGCGCAACACTCGGAATTATTCGTATTATTATTGAGAAACGTCTGAACCTTAACATTACTGAATTAATTAGCTTCAGTCTTAGCCAATTTAACCATAACTTTGACCGCAATCTCACCGAACAAAAAATAACCACCTTCGTCTATGAGCGACTCAAAGGCTACACGCTTGAGCAAGGCTTTACCATCGACCAATTTGAGTCGGTCATGGCTGTTTCCTCAGGGAACCTACTGGATTTTTATTCAAGACTACAAGCTGTTCGAGACTTCCGCAAACTACCTGAGTCTAACAGTCTATCTGAAGCCAATAAACGCATCAAAAATATCTTACGAAAATCTGAAACATCATCTCATTCTACTGTTGACAATCTTGTTGAAGAACAAGAACTCACCTTACTCGCTGCTACACGATCTGCAGAAGAAGATATTCAACCTTTCATTGCGGCTAGTAATTATACCGGGGCCTTAAATCGCTTGGCCCAACTTAAAGAAGACGTTGATTTATTTTTTGAACACATCATGGTTAATTGTGATGATCTCACCTTACGTGCTAGTCGATTAGCCTTATTGCATAAAGTTGAAAACTTGTTCCTAAAAATTGCTGATATTTCAAAATTACAATAGTGTCTGCCCATAAATTTATTTTATTAGACCGTGACGGCGTCATTAACCACGATTCAGATAATTACATTAAATCAGCTGAAGAATGGCTTCCGATAGCGCAAAGCATGGAGGCTATTGCCTTACTCAATTTGCACGGTTACAAAGTGATTGTGATCACCAACCAATCAGGTCTGGCACGCGGCTATTTTAATACCACAACACTCCAAGCGATGCACGATAAAATGCATGCTATGGTCAAGCAGAAAGGCGGAAAAATAGAAGCTATTTATTACTGTCCACACCAGCCCGAGGACCACTGCGGCTGCCGAAAACCTAAACCAGGACTTTTAAAGCAGTGCAGTGAAGATTATAATTTCCAGTTAACAGAAACTTTTTTTATTGGTGACAAACTCAGTGATATCAAAGCCGCCCAAGCCGTTGGCGCCACCCCCCTGTTAGTGAAAACAGGAAAAGGACAAAAGACTTTAACCAACAACCCTAACCTTACGATTAACTTTTTTAATGACCTCTATGACTGCGCCCAATTCATCATTTCAAGGCAATAGAACCCTGCTTTATATACGATCAGCCTTACTTCTTTTTTGCGTCCTCGGCCTGACCCTTTCCATAGGCGTTATGATACTGGCACTGACGGTCTTTTCCTTTAGCGTACGCTATAAGTTAGCCCATTTTTGGGCAACTACTGTCTTGTGGTTAACCAAATTAATCTGCCAATTAGATTACCGTATCGAGGGCCTGGAGAATATTCCTAAAAACCAAAATGCAATTATTTTGTGCAAACATCAGTCGGCTTGGGAAACCATTGCCTTATATGCCATCTTTCCTCCTCAAGTCACGGTCTTAAAAAGGGAATTACTTTGGCTACCTATTTGGGGCTGGGCTGCGGCAACATTAAAACCCATTGCGCTTGACCGTCAAAACCAACTTTCTGCGTTAAAAAAATTAATACGCGACGGTAAAACAAGACTCAATGAAGGGTTATGGGTTCTTATTTTTCCAGAAGGGACCCGAACAAAACCCGGCGTAGCCACAAAATTCAATCTAGGCGGCTGTTTACTGGCTGAAAAAAGTCAATACCCTATTATACCTGTCGCCCACAACGCTGGAGAATTCTGGCCCCGCTATAGTTTCTTAAAATACCCTGGAACCATTACCATTCGTATAGGCCCTGTTATCGCCAGTGAAGGTAGAAAAGCCATTGAATTAAACTACGAAGCCGAAACCTGGGTTGAAACGGCTATGCAAGATATTCACCTCACAAACACACACTAATTTTTAAAACACACGCTCTTAGGACGCAAAATGAATAAGTCATTAAAAATGACCTATGAATTAACGTATAATTACCCGCTATTGCTAACTATTCTTTAACAAATACTTATGAAACAACTGGCTCTCATGTTTTTTTGCGCATTACTACTTACCGGCTGTACTGATGAAAAAAACCAATACGAAGAAAACGTCCTTAAATTGATGAAAACTGATCAAGACCTAATTGATTATAAACTTGACCCTGAAGAAATAACGAATTGTGTTGTTGATATGAGCGGCAAAAAAATGATCGGCTTTGTTTCTTGGGACCCTAGACGTGCGCCAATCTATTTGGCCTATACCAGACTCATTCAATTCAAATTAAACCTGACCACACTGTCCAATAAAGCAGAAAAAAGCACCCCAACTAACCCTCAAAATGAACTGAATGAACTGAGAGAAATCTTTGGTTCTGCACAAGCATTAGCTGATGCCCATAGAAACTTTAGTGACAGCGTTTTAGGGTGTTTTGAATCCATGACTTCAAAAACAGATCCTGATAGCGAAAAACTTTTGTAACTCATCTGCACCGGAAGACACCCAATGCCTTCCGGTGCCTTCTCGACTCACACGGTTTTTTACCTTCGTTAAAGCGACAGCACGCTTTATTTTAGATCCATTTCAACCCACTATTTCTGTAACAAACAACTGCACTTGTTGTTCAGTAAAAGGCCAGTGTAACTCTTGTCCTGACTCAACATGACATAACACCGGGATAATCAATTCATAAGCCGCTAAATACTGAGCCTCATCGACTATATCAATTTTATTCAATGCGAGTTCTGTTGAGCATTTTGCAATGACCAATAAAACCAACTTCTCAGCCTGCTCACATAAATGACAACCTTCAGTTCCCAATAGAACCAGCATCGAATTCATCAACGCTTTAGTCCTGTAGATTAGGTGCTAACCAACGCCTCGCTTCTTCCATGGACCAGCCTTTCCTCTGCGCATAATCAGTTAACTGATCAGTCGTTATTTTACCTACATTAAAAAACCGGGCATCAGCATGCGCCAAATACCAACCACTCACGGCTGCCGTAGGATACATCGCATAACTTTCAGTTAATTCAATCCCGGTATTTTCTGTGGCTGACAATAAACTAAAAAGCTTACCTTTTTCAGTATGATCCGGACAAGCAGGATACCCCGGGGCTGGCCGAATACCCTCATAAGACTCTTTAATCAGCGCTTGATTATCGAGCGCTTCTTGGCGGCTATAGCCCCAATAATTCAATCGAACCTGTTGGTGCATATATTCTGCAAAAGCTTCTGCCAATCGATCTGCTAAGGCCTTGAGCATAATCGCACTATAATCGTCGTGTTGTCTTTCAAACTCGGCTAATTTTGCTTCTATGCCTATGCCCGCAGTAACGGCAAATGCCCCAATATAATCCTGACTCCCCGCCTCAACAGGCTTCAAGAAGTCAGCTAAACAATAATTAGCTTTACCCGGAACCTTACTGTTCTGTTGGCGCAGATGACACAACGTTTCACGTATAGAAGACCGTTGCTCATCGTCATAAATAACAATATCATCGCCTTGACTATTTGCGGGGTAAAAACCGATAACCGCTTTTGCGGATAACCATTTTTCAGTCACAATTGATGCCAACATCACTGAGGCATCTTGAAATAGAGCCTTCGCATGCTCACCGACGACACTATCTTCTAAAATAGCCGGATAGCTCCCCGCTAACTCCCATGTCTGGAAAAATGGAGACCAATCTATAAAACCAGACAACGTTTCTAACGGTATATTATCTATAACTTTAGTACCCAAAAATGATGGCCGACATGATTGACTATGGTTAGGCTGGAATTTATTGGCTCGCGCCTCCGTCAAAGTCAGCAAGGTACTTTTTGATTTTCGCCCCTTATGACGCTCCCGAACTTGTTGATATTCCGCCTGAATACCTTTCACAAAAGCCTCTTTTTTATCCTGACTTAATAACTTATTGGCAACCCCTACCGCTCTTGATGCATCGGCCACATAAACACTAGGGCCATGATAATTATGCTCAATCTTAACGGCCGTATGCGCACGTGACGTCGTTGCTCCACCGATCATTATCGGAATATCAAATTCCAGACGCTCCATTTCCTTAGCCACATGAACCATTTCATCCAACGAGGGTGTGATCAGTCCGCTTAACCCGATAATATCAACATTTTCTTCTTTTGCCCGTTGCAAAATAGTACTGGCTGGCACCATGACCCCCAAGTCAATCACTTCATAGTTATTACACTGTAAAACCACACCGACAATATTCTTACCAATATCATGAACATCACCCTTGACTGTCGCCATTAATATTTTACCGTTGCTGGAAATCTTCCCCGCCTTTTCTTCTTCCATAAAAGGCAATAAATAAGCTACCGCTTTTTTCATGACTCTGGCCGATTTAACCACTTGAGGCAGAAACATTTTACCTGCACCAAATAGGTCACCCACTTCATTCATACCATCCATTAACGGCCCTTCAATCACTTTTAACGACAGATCAAAGCCTTGACGCGCCTCCTCGGTATCTGCCTCAATATACTCAGTGACACCTTTAACCAAGGCATATGAAATTCGTTTATTAACCGGCTTATTTCGCCAACTTAAATCCTCTTTCTTACCACCGCTACTACTGCCACCTATAAATTGTTCCGCCAGTGCCAATAATTTTTCCGTCGCATCACCATGCTGATTGAGTACAACCTCTTCCACAGCCTCTTTTAATGCTTTGGGAATATCATCATAAACCGCTAATTGTCCGGCATTAACAATCCCCATGTCCATGCCTGCTTGAACAGCGTAATATAAGAAAACTGCATGTATCGCCTCTCTCACCGGCTCATTGCCACGGAAAGAAAAAGACACATTAGACACCCCACCCGAAATTAACGCATGCGGTAATGCGGCCTTTATTTCCCGCGTTGCTTCAATAAAATCCACACCGTAATTATTATGCTCATCAATTCCAGTGGCAATAGCAAAAACATTAGGATCAAAAATAATATCTTCAGCAGGAAAACCAACCTCTTCTGTTAGAATTTTATAAGCCCTTCGACAAATCTCAACTTTTCGCTTCTGTGTATCTGCCTGTCCCGTCTCATCAAAAGCCATTACAATCACAGCAGCACCATAACGCTTAACTAACCGAGCCTGCTGTTTAAAAATGGCTTCTCCCTCTTTGAGGGAAATAGAATTAACAATCCCTTTACCCTGAATACACTTGAGCCCGGCCTCAATAATGTCCCATTTAGAAGAATCAATCATCACCGGGACTCTTGAAATATCCGGTTCAGAGGCAACCAACAATAAAAACCTGACCATCGCCTCTTTTGACTCCAACATGCCCTCATCCATGTTGATATCAATAACCTGTGCACCATTAACAACCTGCTGCCGGGCCACATCTAAGGCCGCCTCATAATCTTCTTCAACGATTAATCGCTTAAAACGCGCTGAACCCGTTATGTTAGTCCTTTCACCGACATTAACAAACAAAGACTCAGGGCCGATATTAAATGGTTCTAAACCAGAAAGACGACATTTTTTCTCTAGCGTTGGTAATTTTCGAGGCGGGTGTTTTTCTACTGCGTTGATAATAGCTTTAATATGTGCAGGTGACGTTCCACAACAACCCCCAATGATATTGATATAGCCACTTTTAGCCCAATCTTCCAACTCGATCGCCATCGCTTCAGGCAATTCATCATATTCACCAAATTCATTTGGCAATCCTGCATTGGGGTGTGCTGATACATTTGTTTCAGCAAGCGTACTTAACTCTTCCACATATTGGCGTAATTCGCCGGCACCTAAGGCACAATTAAAGCCAATTGATATCGGTTCAATATGACGAACCGAATTCCAAAAGGCTTCCACCGTTTGCCCAGACAAGGTTCGCCCTGAGGCATCGGTAATCGTGCCAGAAATCATAACGGGATAACGCGTATTGGTATTTTCAAAATACTGATCAATAGCAAAAAGGGCCGCCTTTGCATTGAGCGTATCAAAAATAGTTTCAACCAATAAAATATCTGCACCGCCATCAATCAGGCCCGTTATCGCTTCCGTATAGGCTATAACAAGAGTATCAAAATCAACATTCCTATAGCCCGGATCATTTACATCAGGAGAAATGGAGGCTGTTCTGTTTGTTGGACCTAAAACCCCAGCAACAAAGCGTGGTTTATCAGGGGTTGTGCGGGTAAACTCATCCGCAACTTGTCGTGCTATTTGTGCGGAGACTTTATTTAACTCATACGCCAATGACTCCATTTGATAGTCAGCCATTGCAACCGTTGTCGCATTAAACGTATTCGTTTCCACTATATCTGAACCGGCATCATAATAGGCCCGATGAATAGCCCTAATAATATCTGGCTGAGTCAATGATAAAAGATCATTGTTACCTTGAACATCACAGGACCACTGTGCGAATCGATCCCCTCGGTAATCGGATTCACTTAATTTATATTCCTGAATCATGGTTCCCATGGCGCCGTCTAGGAATAAAATCCTTTGAGCTAATTGATCCGTTAATAAATCGTGTCGTGTATTCATCGGTTGATTACATATCCATCTAAATTAAGCGTTTAATCCGCTGACAACTGCAGCCTTTATATACAAAAAAGCCTAGGCTAAACCTAGGCTTTCTTACTACCGAATATCTCTTTCAGTAAAGATTATTTTTGTTCTGTATGACTGTCATCTTCCGAAACTTTAGATGAACCGTCCACTGCATCTACAGAATCGGCCGTTACGACCACTTCTGCTTTCTCAGAAGAGACTGAGCCCTTGAAAATATTCATATAGCTAAACATTGTTGAAGGTCCCAGACCTCCTTTCAATACAAATTTGGCGCGAATAATTGCCGCAACTAAAAACCCCATTAGCGGTGCCGCTAGCTCACGAAAACTTGCCAATATTCGATTAGATACATCTTTAGTTTGCTTCGCCGCTAATTCTGCTTGATCAACGCCGGTATCATCGTTCTCAGTTAAAAACAAAAATACATCAATCTGGATCCAGAGAAACTGAACCGCAAACAAAGACCCTGCTGCAATTGCAACCCATTTAAATACACCAGGAGTTCCAGCGCGGACGGCTGCCTGGTATGTCCAACACGCCACATAAATTGTTAATAAACCACCTATCATAATTCTCTCTCTCGTTATTTCTTGGTTAGCAAAGATAAACAATCAGTCCTTTGATATTGTTTGAGTGTTAAATTTAAGATTACTTCAACATTATATTATAAACTTTTAATTTTAACTCTGCCAGTTGCCTTTTCACCCATTTTTTTATCACAACCGCCTACTTTAATGCCCCCTGCGACCCCACTAATGAATTTAAACATTGCCTAACTGTATTTGATTTGGTATTATCAGAAGTTCTTTATGCCTTGAGCATAAGCAAATTTTATTAATTATTTATTTGGAGGATCCTCGATGGGATTTATTCTTGATATGACGGAAACGTTAAAAACACCAGCGGGTATGGTTGGAATTGTTGTACTTGGTGGCATCATTTATGTATGGTACAAGTGGATGTTCGCTCCTCATCCAGACGATGAAGACTAATATAGATTATTAATCTATATAGACTGAACGCTACACCCAGTCTAATTAGTTAAAATTATAAACCGCTGAACGTTCTTAACTGAACTTCAGCGGTTTATTTTTTTCACCCTTAACATTCTCCCCCGCCACAAACCCGCTAACGCCTCCTTTTTTCTCCGGTGTTGATTTAGATCAATACCCAGTAACACTCGCTCTTTTATTGTTATCCTTTTTTAATACCTCAACGTACCCGTAAATTGAAACAATGCGCCAATTTATTGCCAAGCTTATCAAACAACACATTAACACCACCGTTCCTGCCACAGGCCTTGCTATATTTCGCTGCCTTTATGGACTCATAGTTTTTCAGGAAGTTATTTTCTTATTGTTTTTCCGTCATTTAATCTTTGACCCCATCCCTTTTATTGATAATGCATACCCCCTCATCCCTCTATTTCTGATATTTTGGGCATTCATTGGTCTTTGTTTAATTGTTGGCCGCTATTGTCAATTTGCTACCATCAGTAATTACTTACTCTGGCTCGTTTTTCTGAATTTTACCCCCATGCGTCATGAGTTTTCGGGCGGGTTCGATCAGTTTATGATCGCCTGTGGTTTTTTGCTTATATTCCTCCCCATTAACCGCGTCTGGTCACTTGATTTACTATACTATCGCCTACGAAACTTAACGATTAATCTTCCGAAAACACAAGACGTATCCATTCTTTGTTATTATTTACCGATCATATTTTGCTTGTGTTTCCTGTATGCCGATTCAGCCATTCACAAACTGTGGGCTGAGCATTGGCTAAACGGCTTAGGCGCATGGCTCCCCTCCAGCCACCCTTATTATATTTCGGCACTTGATCTTTCATGGCTGCTTAATAATAAACTCTTGCAACAGTGCTTAGGTTACCTGATCATTATTTTTCAATTTACTTTTCCTTTTTTTATTTTTCGCCGACATCTTCAACCCCTATTTCTTATAATTGGCGCCTCATTACATTTAGGGATCACCCTGTCCCTGAACATTTATCCGTTCGGCCTTATTATGTTTTTTTTCTACGCGCTCGTCGTACCTCCGCACTGGTGGCGCCTACTCAAAAAGAAAATAAGTTATAACGCCTCATTAGTCACTGTTTTTTTTCAACCCGACAATCCCAGCCAAGTTCGCCAGATTATCCTAATACAACATTTTGATTTTTTTAAGGCCATTCAATTTCAAGCAGACCCTCACAATAATTTTCAATCTATTTACACCTTAAACAAACAACAACAACCCTGTTCTGGCCACCTGACCTACGCCGCTATTTTCTGGCACATGCGTTACACGTTACCCCTCAGCTTAGCGCTTATTACGCCTGGACTCGGACCGCTTATCATTAAAAAACAATCTACTATAAAGCCCCCAAAACAGAACCACTACCCCATTTCACCGCCCACTGTTCTATATGATGCTTTACACCATCAATACCTCAATCACCCTATTCAATTTATTTATAAATTTTCCAAAATTCTATGCTTTCTTGCCCTCCTACAACTGAATAGCACCATCAATTATGCTTTCTTATACCGACTCAATTTACATGAAAACCCCACGCTATCCCCCCTGACCAATGCCAGTAATATTATTTGCGTCTTAAGTCATACTTTTTTAGGTATTACCCCCCACGCCCTTTATCTTCATGATCATTTCCAAGGCTATAATCGTATACTTGCTAT
>DUCI01000052.1:0-3385 GCA_012959905.1 Methylococcaceae bacterium
TCAGCCGTTTCATTCATCAGCGCATCAAGGTCAAAGCCAATGCGATACCATTCCAGCAACGTAAATTCAGGGTTATGAAAGCGCCCCACTTCACCTTGTCTAAAAGCCTTAGCTAATTGAAAAATAGAACCACTACCACTCGCCAGCAATCGCTTCATGGCAAATTCTGGCGAGGTTTGCAGAAACAACGTTTGCTGTTTTAAGCGACTCTGATCGTGCGTTTCAAAAAACTGAATAGTCGGCTCAGTTCCACTGGCCTGGCTTAACAGTGGTGTTTCCACTTCCAAAACACACCGGCTTTTAAAAAATGCTCTAATTGAGGCATAAACCTGTGCTCGTAACTGCAAGACCTCTAGCGAACAACTCGGTGCCCAAAAAGAATCGCAATTATTCTTTTGATCGCCCAACATACTCCCCTTTACGGGTATCAACTTTAACCAGCTCTCCGATCTGAACAAATAAAGGTACACGTACCACCGCGCCCGTTTCCAATGTCGCCGGCTTACCGCCGCCTCCAGAAGTATCTCCCTTTAAACCCGGGTCTGTTTCGGTAATCGTCAACTCTACAAAATTAGGCGGCGTCACCGACAACGGCTGATCATTCCACAACGTCACCGTACAAACATCCTGATCCTTGAGCCACATCTTGGCATCGCCCAGTGCGTTCTCACCGGCAGAGTATTGCTCAAAGGTATCCGGCACCATGAAATGCCAAAACTCTCCATCGTAATAGAGGAACTGCATTTCAATTTCGACCACATCGGCTGCTTCAACAGACTCACTGGATTTAAACGTTCTTTCGATCACACGACCCGTTCTCAAGTTCCTGATTTTAACGCGGCTAAAGGCTTGCCCTTTTCCGGGTTTAACAAACTCATTCTCAATAATTGAACAGGGATCATTATCAAGCATGATTTTTAATCCCCCTTTAAATTCATTGGTACTGTAACTGGCCATGATGCCCTCTTAGAATATGCTACAAAACGTATTATTATAATCACTCTAACAACAAACGGCTATTTATCCCGCTACCCAATAAATAAAATTATTGCTAATGTACATTACTATGTTATATCGTCTAGACACTTTAAAAGCCCTTTTTAAGGCAACGTCCCTCTCTCTACCAAAGCGCTAACGAATACTACCGGTCTATGTCAACACTCCTTAACACACCTCAAAACTGGCAACAACACTTAGCCAAGGCCTTTACCGATATAACCGAGCTCTGCCAATTCCTGAACCTCGACCCTAAAGATCTTCCGGTTTCCCAACAAGCAGAGCAAAAATTTTCATTACGCGTGCCCCGCAATTACGCTAACCGTATCAAAAAGAATGACCCTAAAGACCCCTTACTCCTTCAAGTACTCCCCGTTACCCATGAACTTTTGACCGACACACACTACACTAGCGACCCTGTCGGCGATATCAATGCTCTTGCCGCCCCAGGTATTATTCATAAATATCAAGGACGGGCATTACTTATCAATACCGGAAGTTGCGCCATCAATTGCCGTTATTGTTTTCGAAAAGAATTTCCCTACGCTGACCAACATCTTCGCCGCGATGCTCAAAGCAGTGCGCTGGATTATTTACAACAACAACCCACTATTTCTGAAGTCATCCTTAGCGGCGGCGACCCTCTCATTCTTAACGATGACCGCCTACACCATTTATTTGCCGCGCTCAAGAAAATAACACACATCAAGCGCATTCGTATTCATAGCCGCATTCCCATTGTGTTACCTGAACGCATAACTCCGGAACTCATCAGCCTCCTAAACCAAACGGATAAAAAAATCATTATCGTCTTACATTGCAACCACCCCAATGAAATAGATAATACGGTTAAAGCTGTCACTAAACAGTTCATCCAAAATGAATACACCGTCCTTAATCAGTCCGTTTTATTAAAAAATATCAATGATTCTGTTGAAACGTTACAGCAACTCAGCGAGACGCTTTTCGACGCACAAATTCAACCCTATTATCTCCACTTACTGGATAAAGTAACCGGCACCCAGCACTTCAATGTACAAAAAGAAGATGCCATCAGATTAGTCAATACACTTAGAAATACCCTTCCAGGGTATTTGGTCCCCCAACTCGTGCAAGAACAAGCCGGAAAACCCGCTAAAACAGTCATTAATCTTCAATCAACCCGCCAATTCGAATAACGGCTTAGGGCTTCTCATTGGCGACACCATGCGGAACATGGGCTGAAACCACATGCTTACCTGCAGACTCACAATGGCCTTTTTGATCATCAAAGAAAATATCAGCACCAAACGCATCCAAAAAAGGCCCTTTTTCGCGCCCGCCTAAGAACATCGCTTCATCAATTCGAATATTCCACGCTCTAAACGTACGCACTACCCGCTCATGCGCAGGAGCTGCACGTGCAGTCACTAACGCAGTTCGAATAGGGGCTGACTCTTCTGAAAAATGACTTTGCACACGCTGTAAGGCCGACAGAAAATTCTTAAACGGTCCGCCACCTAACGGCTGGTCTGCAGCCAAGCGCTCGTTTTCGGTAAAGGCTGCAAGTCCTTGTTCTTGAAAAATTCGTTCCGACTCATCTGAGAACAAAACCGCATCACCATCAAAGGCTATTCGTAATTGATCTGGGTGCGTATCATTACTCGCTGACGTTAATATCGTTGCCGCTGCATAACCCGCATTTAACGTATTGACAACATCTTCAGCATTTGCTGATAAAAATAAATCCGCCTCAAACGCGGGAATATACAAATAAGGCGATCGCCCACTGGAAAAAACAGCCCGCGTAATTTTGAGTTGGTGCGCCGCTATGGCATTAAAAATACGCAGGCCGGTATCTGCACTATTTTGCGAGATTAAAATAACTTCAACCAACGGATCATCTGGAAAACAATCATTCAGTGAAAGCAGTTTCTTCACCAATGGGTAACCAAAACCCGGCTCTAAGGCCTTATTTTCATGCTCAATTTGATAACGACAAAAAGCCTCCTTACCTTCGGTCTCGAAAACCTGATGCGATTCATCCAAATCAAAAAGTGCTCTTGATGATATCGCTACCACTAATTTATTTGCCACGGTTAAAACCTCCAGAACAATAACTCACAGGGCCTATGAATCATTTACATCTACCGCCTCAACTCAGCCACCCTATTGTACTTGCGTCACCCAGGCAAGCTTGAATCCCAATGCTTTTCGTGCCTGTTCGGCATAAGCCTCAGCATCTTTCTTACCGGTAAAACCACCCAAATAAAGCCTGTACCAAGTTGCCCCCTGAACTTCAACGGCTGAAATTGCAACCTGTATGCCTTGATCGAACAACTCCGCCGCCTGCTGCTGTGCTACTTCTGCGCCTTTAAAAGAGAATAGACTAACAATCCACTGCCCGGTT
>DUCI01000052.1:3417-3882 GCA_012959905.1 Methylococcaceae bacterium
GTCACATTCTTAGCACTGTCCTCCAGTTGTGACAACCGCGCCTCAATTTGGGTCATCACCGTTAAGCCAGCGCCCGAATCAGATCCCGCTTGACGACTTTTAACAACGTTGTCCACTTGTTCTGATAACCATTGAATCTTATCCGATAAGTTATTTTGCTCCTCAGCTAAGCCCGTGACATCTACTGATGTATTCTTATGTTCAAGTATACCCAGGGTCGAATAAAGTGATGCACCGAAGAAAAAAACAACCACAAGCAGCACTAAATTAACCCCCGACAGTGTTAATGCTCTTGTGCTAGCAACCTGACTTTTTTCAATACTCTGCCGCTCGTAACTCTGCATTCTGCCATCTAACCGAAGCAGTGCCTCATCCGTTTCCCGTTGCAAATGCTCCACGTGCGAACCATCGCTCTGATTGCGCTCATTGCTTTCGTCTACCGTATCCGAGTCTGGCACCGCATAA
>DUCI01000053.1 GCA_012959905.1 Methylococcaceae bacterium
ATGGAGCGTAATATGCTTTTGAATGCGCTGCAAACCGATATAGGTGAGACCTATGAATTGGTTAATATTCAGATGATTTTGAAGGTAACCCTGTTAGGGTTTTTACCGGCTGGATTGATTTATTATACAGATATTGACCGAAGTTCAGAGGTGAAGCGCTTTGTTCGTTTGAAAGTGGTTTTGATTAGTTTGCTGATAATGGCAAGTATTGCGGGTGTCTTTTTTCAAGAGTTTGCTTCGATGGTCAGAAATGAGCGTCATTTGCGGCATTTAATTAACCCGATTAATTTTAGTTACGCACTGATTACGTTGGCGAAAAGAAATTTAACAGCAGGCCCTGTGGTCATTCAAGCGATCGGTGAAGATGCGGTACTAGGCAATTTTCAGCAGCCGAGTGAGAAAAATAAATTATTTATTTTGGTGGTGGGAGAGACGGCGCGCGCTCAAAACTTTTCGTTAAATGGTTATGAGAGACCAACCAATCCAGTGTTAAGGAAGGAAAGCCTGATTAACTTTAGTACCGTGACTTCTTGTGGTACGGCAACGGCAACGTCACTGCCTTGTATGTTTTCTAAATTTAATCGTAGTGATTATTCGCATGCTAAGGGGCGCGCTTATGAGAATTTATTGGACGTGCTTCAAACTGCCGGTATTGGCGTGTTGTGGCGGGAGAATAACTCGGGTTGTAAGGGCGTGTGTGACCGCGTTGACACTGATGAGTTAGCGGAGGCTGATGTGGTCGAGTTTTGTGCGACCGGAGAGTGTTTTGATGAGGTTTTATTGGCTAATCTTCAGGATTATGTGTCGACGTTGAAAAAAGATACGGTCATTGTGTTGCATCAAAAAGGCAGTCATGGGCCGGCGTACTATTTGAGATACCCTGAGGCTTTTGCTGTTTTTAAGCCGGTGTGTGCGACCAATCAATTGCAAAATTGCCAGCAATCAGAAATTACCAATGGTTATGATAATACGATCCTTTATACGGATTATTTTTTAGGTCAAGTGATTGGTTTTTTGAAACAGAATTCTGTGCAATTTAGTACCGCAATGCTTTACCTTTCAGACCATGGAGAGTCCTTAGGTGAGAATAATATTTATTTACACGGATTGCCTTATATGATGGCTCCAGCTGAACAAACCCATATTCCAATGGCGTTATGGTTGCCGGATGTTGCTTATGGTCAGCGGTGGAGTCGGTCCTGTCTTGACAAGGCCAGTCAAGGTTCTTTGTCGCATGATAATTTGTTTCATTCCGTGTTGGGTTTTATGGGCGTACAAACAAAGGTTTATTCATCAGAATTGGATTTTTTTTCCAATTGCCAGTTGAAAAAATAAAACAACCATTGATGATGGCTTGCTATCAGTCGTGGCGATAGCAGGGTTGTTCTTAGCCATGAAAGGGGCTTGGCGCTACTGAATCATAATGTTGCCAAATTTAGCGCTATGGTCCTTGCTGTGTAGCGATAGTTTAGCGGTCATTTTTCGGGCAATTTCACGGTACATGGCTGCGGCCTGGCCGTCAGGGTCGTGTGCGACTATTGGTGTTCCGTTGTCTGCTAGTTGGCGGATAGTAATGTCGAGAGGTAGCGCACCTAACAAGGGGATTGCATTTTTTTCTGCCATGGATGAGCCGCCACCGGTGCCAAAAATGGCTTCTTCATGGCCGCATTCGCTACAAATATGAACACTCATATTTTCCACGATACCTAATACCGGGATGTTGACCTTGTTGAACATGCCTAGACCTCGCTGGGCATCTAACAGTGCAATATCTTGCGGTGTAGTGACAATAATAGCCGCGGTTACAGGAATCTGTTGTGCTAGTGTTAGTTGAATGTCGCCGGTTCCCGGTGGTAAGTCAATTAACAGGTAGTCAAGGTTGTCCCAGTTAGTATCATTAAGGAGTTGTTGTAAGGCATTGGTAACCATGGGGCCGCGCCAAATCATGGGTTGGTCTTGATCAATTAAATAGCCAATGGAATTAGTTTGAATACCAAAAGCAATTTTGGGCTCCATTGTCTTCCCGTCACTACTGCTTGGGCGGCCTGAAAGGCCGAGCATGGTGGGGATGCTCGGGCCATAGATATCGGCATCAAGAATGCCAACATTAGCGCCTTCAGCAGATAATGCTAGAGCAAGGTTAGTCGATGTTGTTGATTTGCCGACGCCCCCTTTTCCAGAGGCGACAGCGATTATGTTTTTAATATTGGGCTGGAGTTTGAGGGCCTTCTGAACCGCGTGGCTGGCAATGTCATAATCAATGGTGATGTTAAGCGCAGCAAGACCGATCAAAGGCTTAAGGGTATGGGTAATGGATTCTTTGAGTTGGCTTTCGTAGCCCTTAGCGGGATAGCCTAGGGTGATTTTTAGATCAACATGGGATCCTTGCGTGTCAAGATGCGTAACGGCTTTGGCGCTGATTAGGTCAGTTTCTAAATAAGGCTCTATGAACGTTGCTAAGGCGGTATTAATAGCGGTTTTAAGATCGCTGGACATGCTTTGAACTCCGTGGGTATGAGTGGTTTTTTTAATTGCAGTATATTTTACAGGTTACAAGGTGTTTTGTATGTGGATTAACCGTTGAGAGCAACATTTAATGTCTGGTTTATGCAATAATTAATGGTTAATTATCATATAGATTCTAATAGCCACTTAATTTATGTCTGAAAGAACAATTCTAGTTACCAGTGCTTTACCTTATGCGAATGGACCGATTCATTTAGGTCACTTAGTTGAATATATTCAAACTGATATTTGGGTGCGGTTTCAAAAGCAGCGGGGGCACCGTTGCTTTTTTGTTTGCGCCGATGATAGCCATGGAACTCCGATTATGTTGCGGGCTGATAGAGAAGGTATTAGCCCAGAAGAATTGATTGCTCGCGTTAGTGTTGAGCATCAAGCAGATTTTAAGGATTTTTCGGTCGCCTTTGATCATTATCACAGTACACATTCAGAAGAAAACAAGACGTTATCGTCACTTATTTATCAACGCTTAAAAGACCGAGGCTATATTTCATCTCGGGAAATTACGCAAGCGTATGACCCGATAAAGGAAATGTTTTTACCGGACCGTTTTATTAAAGGGGATTGTCCGAAATGTGGTGCCAACGATCAGTACGGTGATAATTGTGAGGTTTGTGGGGCGACATATGCGCCGACAGATTTAAAAAATGCAATTTCTGTGGTGTCAGGAGCCAAACCCATTGAGAAAGATTCGTTACACTATTTTCTAAAATTATCGAGTTTTACTGAAATGCTTCGGGAATGGATTCACGGCGGCCATGTACAGGATACGGTTAAGAATAAGTTGGATGAGTGGCTTGAGCAAGGTTTGCAGGAGTGGGATATTTCTCGTGACGCACCGTATTTTGGTTTTGAGATACCGGGGGCAGAAGGCAAATATTTTTATGTTTGGTTAGATGCGCCTATTGGTTACATGGCCAGCTTTAAAAAACTCTGTGAAAAAGAAAACCTGGATTTTGATGCCTTCTGGCAAGTGGATAGCACCGCGGAACTTTATCATTTCATTGGTAAAGATATTATTTATTTTCATGCTTTGTTTTGGCCAGCAATGTTAACCGGTGCTGGGTTTAGAACGCCGAGTGCGATTTTTGCACATGGTTTCTTGACCGTTAATGGTGAAAAGATGTCTAAATCACGCGGCACTTTTATTAAAGCGCGTACTTATTTAGAGCACTTGAATCCAGAATATTTGCGTTATTATTTTGCGGCTAAATTGAGTTCAGGAATTGATGATATCGATTTGAGTTTTGAAGATTTTTCGCAGCGGGTTAATTCAGACCTAGTTGGTAAAGTTGTGAATATTGCCAGTCGCTGTAGTGGTTTTATTAAAAAACGTTTTAATAATCAGTTGTCGGAGAGCTGTTCTGAGCCGGCGTTGTATCAGCAGTTTATTGCCGCTAATGAGTCGATTGGGCAATTGTATGAAGACCGTGAGTTTGGTAAGGCAATGCGTGAAATTATGATGTTGGCGGATCTTGCCAATCAATATATTGATGATAAAAAACCATGGGTTATTGCTAAAGCTGAGAATCAAGATCAAGAGTTACATGAAGTGTGCTCGATGGGTATTAATTTGTTCCGTGTCTTAGTGGCCTATTTAAAACCGGTAGTGCCGTTGTTGGCGCAAGAGTCTGAGCTATTTTTAAATATTGAAAGTCAATTGTGGCCGGCAGAATTTGAGCCGCTCACCGGACATACAATCAATCAATTTAAGCCGTTAATGACTCGTGTCGATAACGATAAGATTGCAGCGGTTGTAGAGGCGTCAAGAGAAAATATGGAGCCTGTGGCAGCGCCTGTCGTTGAGAAAAAGCATGAACCGATTGCAGATACGATAGCATTCGATGATTTTGCAAAATTAGATTTACGGGTTGCCGAAATCATTAAGGCTGAGACCGTTGAGGGTGCGGATAAGTTGTTGCAATTAACCGTTGATATCGGTGATGAAACGCGTACTATTTTTGCCGGTATAAAATCAGCCTATACACCAGAATCATTAACCGGTCGATTGGTGGTTGTGGTCGCCAATCTTGAACCACGCAAAATGCGTTTTGGTCTTTCTGAGGGTATGGTGATTGCTGCCGGTCCTGGCGGTGATGATATTTGGGTTTTAGCACCTGATACGGGTGCGCAAGTAGGCATGCGAATTAAATAATGCAGGAGTATTTGCTTATTTTGGTTAGCACGATTTTGGTGAATAATTTCGTGCTAGTTAAGTTTTTAGGGTTGTGTCCTTTTATGGGTGTTTCAAGAAAGCTTGAAACGGCTATGGGGATGGGTCTGGCAACGACTTTTGTTTTGACGCTGTCTTCTGTTTGCAGTTATACCGTGAATCGGTATTTATTGTTACCGTTAGAGCTTGAGTATTTGCGAACCATTGTTTTTATTGTGGTGATTGCTTTTGTGGTTCAGTTTACTGAGGTGGTTGTTCATAAAACTAGCCCGATACTTTACCAAGCACTGGGTATTTTTTTACCGTTAATTACAACGAACTGTGCTGTTTTGGGAGTCGCATTGCTTAATGTTCAGGCGCAAAATGGCTTTTTACAGTCGGCATTGTATGGTTTTGGTGCAGCGATTGGTTTTTCAATGGTATTAGTTTCATTTGCTGCTTTGCGAGAGCGAATTGAGTTGGCAGATGTGCCGTTGCCTTTTAAAGGTAATGCGATTGCTTTGGTGACGGCCGGATTAATGTCGATGGCTTTTATGGGTTTTTCCGGATGGGTGGAAGGATAATCGGTTGCTGTGGATTTGTTTGTTATTTGCATTTTTAGGGGTAATTTTAGGCTACGCAGCTTTTCGATTTAAAGTTGAGGGAGATCCTTTGGTGGTGGAAATTGAGGCATTATTACCTCAAACCCAGTGTGGTCAATGTGGTTTTCCAGGATGCAAACCTTATGCAGAAGCAATTGCCCAGGGAAATGCTGATATCAACCAATGCCCACCGGGCGGTGAGGTTGGGGTTAAGGCATTGGCCGATTTACTGGGCCTTGACGCTAAACCTTTGGATGAAAGTTTCGGAATAGAAAAAGAAAAAAAAGTTGCGGTTATCGTTGAGGTGGATTGTATAGGGTGCACTCTATGTATCCAAGCTTGTCCTGTCGATGCTATTTTAGGCGCGGCTAAATACATGCATACCGTTATTGCCTCTGAATGTACCGGTTGTGATTTATGTGTTGAGCCATGCCCGGTTGATTGTATTGTCATGACAGCGATTAATCCTAGTGTATTGAATTGGCAATGGCCAGAACCGATACAAAACAGGCATTAAGAGGGGCTAATAATGCGGCTGGATGAAGCTAGACGGAGTAATTGTGTTTAAACGTTGGAATCTGAAGGGTGGACTTGATCTAGAGGGGCATAAGGATTTGTCCCGTCAGTATTCGATTATTAACGCGGCTATTCCAGATCAACTGATTTATCCTTTGGTAGATCGCTCTGGAAATGCTATGACGGTTTTGGTTAAAACCGGCGACCGGGTCTTGAAGGGGCAAGTGATTGCAGGCTCAAAAGGTGTTCAAGGCACTTTATTGCATGCGGCGAGCTCAGGTCTTGTGAAAGAAAATGAATGGCGTATGATTGCTCATCCCTCGGGCTTGAAAAGCTGGTGTCTTATTATAGCAACGGATGGTTTAGATGAGCCCGGTCCAGTCTATGAGCCAGTTGATTACACGCAGTTATCAGCAGCCGATATTTGTGAAAAAGTTCATCAAGCCGGGATTGTTGGTCTCGGTGGAGCAAGCTTTCCAACAGCGGTTAAGATTACACCCAATAATGTTCGTGCCGTAGATACCCTAATTATTAATGGCGCAGAGTGTGAGCCATACATAACTTGCGATGATCGGTTAATGCAACAATATCCAAGCGAGATCTTATTGGGGATACAGGTGTTGTTACGCGCGTTGGCGATTGAAAGTTGTGTGATCGGAATTGAAGAGGATATGCCAGAAGCAATAGAGGCCATTCAACAGGCCATTGAATGTTCTGGATTTAAGCAGATACAGGTTAAAGTGGTGCCCGCAGTTTATCCTGTAGGAGGTGAACGGCAATTGATTTATCTGTTGACGGGGCGTGAAACGCCAAGTCAAGGTTTGCCCGTTGATGTTGGTGTTGTTTGTCAGAATGTGGGTACGGTTATGGCGGTTTATCAGGCGATTGTTAAGGGTCAAGTATTAATAGAAAGAGTGGTCACGGTCACGGGGCTGGGCATTAAAAAGCCTCAAAATAGGTGGGTTCGAATAGGAACACCCATTAAGGATCTTGTTAGCCAGTGTGGCGGTTACAACGGTCCGATTGAGCGATTGATTATGGGTGGGCTAATGATGGGTTTTAGTTTGCCGGATGATGGCGTTGGGATCACTAAAGCAACCAACTGTATTCTGGTTGCCACCTCAAAGGAAGTGACGAAAAGTTCTGAAGCAGAGATACAGCCGTGTATTCGTTGTGGTGAATGTGCGTCAGCATGCCCCGTAAATTTATTGCCACAACAGATTTATTGGCATAGCCAAGGCGGAGCGCACCAAAAATGTCAGTCTTTTGGCTTGTTTGATTGTATCGAGTGTGGCTGTTGTGATGTTGTTTGTCCGAGCCATATTCCCTTGGTTCAGTATTTTAGAGCCAGTAAAAGTAAGCTATTTTTGAAGCGTCGTGAGGATGAGGCGGCCACGTTAGCGAAGCAGCGTTTTGAGAATCGGGACACCCGCAAGGTGCAAGAAAAGGTCGAGCGAGAGCAACGTATTCGATTAAAAAAACTGGCCTTAGTCAAGCTACAAAAAGGGAGGCCTTCAGCGCCCGCTAAAATGCAGGATAAGTCATGAATTTTTCGTGGGCTGCTGCGCCGCATATAAAGCCACGAGACAGCGTGAGTAAAATCATGCTTAAGGTTTTGGTGGCACTGCTTCCTAGTGTTTTGTTGTTGGCTTGGTTTTTTGGCGGCGGCGTTTATATCAATATTTTGTTAGCCACTTCGACAGCATTAATAGCAGAAGCTATGGTGTTGAAACTTAGGGGCCGAGCAGTGCTAAAGTGTTTAAAGGATTTAAGTGCGCTAGTGACCGCGGTACTTATAGCAATGGCTATTCCGACGGTTGCGCCTTGGTGGGTAGTTGTTTTAGGAACATTTTTTGCAATCGTTATTGTTAAACAACTCTACGGCGGGTTAGGGTCTAATTTGTTTAATCCGGCAATGGCGGGGTATGCTTTTTTATTAATTTCTTTTCCACAGGAGATGACGGCTTGGGCCATGCCAGGGAGTTTAAATGCATGGCCATTTTCTGACATCGTCGGGTTAATATTTTCAGCGCCATTACCTGACGCTATAACGATAGATGGCATCACCATGGCAACGCCATTAGACGCTGTGAAAACGCAAGTAGCGATGAATCAGCACGCGGGTGTTACCGTTTTGCCTTTGGGTATTGAAACGCTCTTTGCGCAAGGTTGGGGCTGGCTCTCTTTAAGTTATTTTGTGGGGGGGCTATGGTTGGTTCAGCAGGGCATTATTGCTTGGCAAATTCCTTTGGGTATTCTTAGTGCATTAGCACTGATCGCTGCGGGGTTTTATTTCTATGATGCTCAAACGTATACTTCACCACTCTTTCATTTGTTGGCGGGTGCTACGATGGTCGGTGCTTTTTTTATAGCAACCGACCCGGTAACGGCTGCAACGGCACCGAAGGGGCGTTTTGTTTTTGGTTTTATGATTGGTGTGCTGACGTACCTTATTCGCGTTTGGGGGGGTTATCCTGATGCGATGGCATTTGCGGTTTTATTAATGAATATTGCGGTTCCAGTGATTGATTATTATACCCAGCCAAGGGTTTTTGGAACTCGACGGTGAGGGAGGGATTCCTGCGGTCTTTATTTATGGCGTTTGTTCTGGGTGCGTTTGCCGTTGTCGCCATTGGTATGGTGACGTGGGTATTTAATGCGAGTAACGCCAGAATCATTGAAAATGAACGCGCCGCGTTGGTAAAGCAATTATCAGCGTTATTACCTGAGGGGTCCTATGACAATGATATTGTTAATGACACCGTTCACTGGGTAGAGCCTGATCTTGCTATGGGAAAGACACTTACTATTTTTCGCTTTAGAAAAAATACCCGCCCCGTCGCTGTTGTTATTCCGACCGTGGCGCCCGGCGGCTATAACGGAAAAATAAAATTATTAGTTGCGATTACCCAAGAGGGTGTTGTTTCCGCCGTTCGTGTTACTTCGCATCACGAAACGCCGGGATTAGGTGATAAGATGGAGATTGAGCGTTCGGATTGGATTAATGTATTTAAAGGGAAGTCCTTTAAGGCTCTTCCTGAATCGCAATGGAAGGTAAAACGAGATGGCGGTGTCTTTGATCAATTTACCGGGGCGACAATAACACCTAGAGCCATTGTTCAGGCAGTGAAGAAAACGGTGGTTTTTTTTGAGGCCAACCGAGAAGCACTATTTTTACCCGAACATATTAAGGATTAGTGAGAGCGATGACGATGTGGACCCAATATCGCCAAATAATTACCGAAGGTCTTTGGACCAATAATCAGGCTTTTGTCGCATTGTTAGGGTTATGCCCATTATTAGCGGTGAGCAATACCTTGATAAATAGTTTAGGGCTAGGGCTGGCTACGACGATGACCTTAGTGTGTTCAAACGTGACGGTTTCAACGATTCGAAAAGTAATTCCGAGTGAAATACGGTTGCCCATCTTTGTGTTAGTGATCGCAGCAATTGTGACCGCGATTGAACTCATGATGAAGGCCTATTTTTTTGAACTTTATAAAGTTTTGGGGATATTTATTCCACTCATTGTTACCAATTGCGCGATCATTGGTAGAGCAGAATCTTATGCCTCTAAGCATTCACCGCCTAAGGCTTTCTTGGATGGCCTTTTTATGGGCTTAGGCTTTACGTTGGCGCTTGTTTTATTGGGCAGTGTTCGGGAGATTCTAGGCGCAGGCACCTTATTCTCGGGGGCGGCGTTAATGTTTGGTGAGTCGGCAGTCAACTGGAAAGTTGTTTTGTTTGAGGACTATTCAGGCATGCTATTGGCTATTTTACCACCGGGTGCTTTTATTGGTTTAGGGTTGTTGATAGCGTTGAAAAATAGGATGGATTTTCAGTTTAAAGTGCATCGAAAGGTGTTTAGTGTACAGCCCCTTGATAAAGGTAATGAGTAGAGTGGGCTAGGTTATCTTTAGATAAGAAATTAATAATGAACCAGGACAAACGCAACATTATTTTTGATCGTTTAGCGGTAGCGATTCCGGAGCCTAAAACAGAGCTTCAATACGCGACAGTTTTTGAGTTATTGATTGCCGTTGTGTTATCGGCGCAAGCAACGGATAAAAGTGTCAATAAAGCAACGGTGTCTTTGTTTGCAACAGCGAATACCCCAGAGACAATTTTACTTTTAGGCGAGCAAGCTTTAAAAAGCCATATTAAGACTATTGGGCTTTTTAATACCAAGGCTGCAAATATAATCAAACTTTGCCGACAGTTAATTGATGGTCATAAGAGTGAAGTGCCGCAAACCAGAGAAGCACTTGAGGCCTTGCCTGGCGTGGGACGAAAAACAGCTAATGTGGTTCTCAATACGGCATTTGGTTTTCCAACGATCGCAGTGGATACACATATTTTTAGGGTTTCTAATCGGACCAGAATAGCACGAGGAAAAACGGTTCTTGAGGTTGAAAAGAAATTAAACAAATACGTGCCTAAATGCCATAAACTTGATGCCCATCATTTATTAATACTGCATGGCCGTTACACGTGTATTGCTCGAAAGCCACGTTGTGGGAGTTGTGTGATAGAGGATTTGTGTGAATCTACCGAGAAAACGCCAGTGTAGACCTTGCATTTTACGGTAGCGGTTAAAAAACCGTCGTGCGTTGATTGCTTTGCAATATAGGCGAGTAGTCAGCGCGACAAAAGGACGCGATACAGTTATTAAATTCCAAGGTACAATGAAGGTACAGACATTATTAATAGAGATTTTTGAGGATAAGAAATGAAAAAGTTTAATAAAACACCGTTGGTGGCAGCATTAGGTACGGCATTAGTTTCTTCTTTAGGTTCTGCTGGAGTAAATGCTGAAGTTAATCCTTTTGGATTGAACGAGCTTTCAGGGGGTTATATGCAACTGGCTGAGGCAGACACAAAGAAAGGTGAAATGAAGTGTGGGGCTCAAATGAAAGGCATGAAGAAAGCTGACATGAAGTGTGGGGCTCAAATGAAGGCGATGAAGACAGGTGAAATGAAATGTGGTGCAAAAACAGGAATGAAAGAAGGTTCTTGTGGCGAAGGTGCGTGCGGTGCAGGGATGATGGGTGAAGAACCTAAATTGCCCGAAGGTAAGTGTGTAGGGAAAAGATAATTTTCTCCTGACAAAACTGATTAATGAATAATCAAGGTTCTTTTGTTGCGGGCGCAGGACTTGGTTTACGGCGGTCGTTTATGCAAACGATCGCTGACAGGTCCCCGAAGAATGTTGATTTTTACGAGGTGGCCCCGGAAAACTGGATGACGTTGGGGGGTAAAGTCGGTAAGCAATTTCGAGCATTGACCGAGCGTTTTCCTTTTATTTGTCACGGTTTGTCGCTGTCTATCGGTAGCGCAGATCCATTGGATGAAGCGTTTGTTCGAGACATAAAAGATTTTCTTCAAACACACCAGATCAGGCTGTACAGTGAACACCTAAGTTATTGTAGCCACCAAGGTCACTTATATGATCTTTTACCCATTCCTTTTACGGGAGAAGCGGTTGATTATGTTGCTGATCGTATTCGACGTGTTCAAGATATTTTAGAGCAGAAAATTGCCATTGAGAATGTCTCTTATTATGCTGTTCCAAGTCATGAGCTTTCAGAAATAGAATTCTTTAACGCGGTTGTTGAACAAGCAGATTGTGACGTATTGCTTGATTTGAATAATATTTATGTTAATAGCATTAATCATGGTTATGATCCGGAAGATTTTTTAAAATCAATGCCGGGTGAGCGCATAGCTTATGCACATATTGCAGGGCATTATGTGGCGAAGGAAGATTTTCTAATTGATACGCATGGCGCCGCTATTGTTGATCCTGTTTGGGCGCTATTAGGACAAGCGTATGCGTTATTCGGTGTTTTTCCAACGTTGCTGGAGCGTGATTTTAATATTCCTGAAGTGAAAGAACTTCTGAGTGAGGTTGAAACGATCAAGCAGATACAAAATGATTATCAGCCATCAATGCGAGTAAAAAGACATGGCTAACAAAGGTAAGGTCTTTTCTTTTCAGCAGAAGCAGGCAGCATTTACTGATTATTTAAGAAACCCACAGGCTTGTCCTGTTCCAGAAGGCATCGTACCCGAGCGGATTGATATTCATCGTGAACTGATGTTTAACAATATTAGTAGCTTTCTAGAAACAAGTTTTCCCATTTTACGTTCCATTATTGAAGATGAGACATGGAAACAATTGTGTCAGGATTATTTTCTTGTTCATAGCAGTAAGAGCCCGTATTTCTCAGAAATACCGGAAGAATTTCTGACTTACCTTCAGGAGGAACGCGTTCCATTGGCTGGCGATCATCCCTTTATGTTGGAATTGGCGCATTATGAATGGGTCGAGTTGGCATTAGCAATTTCTACGGATAGACAACCTGAGCACCATAGTCCTTTGATTTTGGAGCCGTTGACGACCGAAGTCGCTTTGTCGTCCTTAGCTTGGCCATTGGCTTATCAGTATCCAGTGCACTTAATTTCTTCAGATTTTAAACCCCAATGCCCGCCCGAGGTGGCCACTTTTTTGTTGGTTTATCGGAATAGTGATTTAGATGTTAATTTTATAGAAATGACGCCGATAACCTTTCGCTTGCTTCAGCTACTTCAGCACCAGCCGGTTTGGTTGGTGGATGATTGTTTAAAGGCGTTGGTCGGCGAGTTTGTTGATTTTAAGTCGAGTGTTATTTACAACGGTGGGCTAGAAATCATACAGGATTTAGCAACCAAAGGAATTATCTACCCGCCGTAAATCAGCGGGCATTGTGGATGAATAGTTATAGGCTAGGGCTAGTAGTCGCGGGTACGATTAGCGGGACTTAAAAATAGTCGGTGCTTGTGGTGTTTGCTTTTGTTGTAGGCAATGGTAAGCGGCATTTTCGTAGCGAATGCGTAGTGATTGTGTATTTTTTTGTTCTCTTAGAAATTTTTGAGCTTCCGGTGCTGTTAAATCTTTCATCATATAAGTCGCGATACACAGGCAGGGTTCTTTAAATCGAGCCCGGTCAATTTCTTTATTGATTGAGTTTTTTAATTCGCGTGCGATGCACTGCTGAGAAAATTTATGTTCAAAAGGATGCTTGTCCAGGTCTTTTGCTTGGTTATGACCATGATCAAAGCTCAACTTTTGTGGCGCGTTGACAGTCGCTGAGGGCGGCTGTACGGCTTCTTTTTGGCTGTCATCTGAGCACGCGGTTAACAATAAGCTCAGGGTGAGTGCATAAAAAAACACCCAGATTTGTCGTGTTGTTTTTTTCATCGTATTTTTCACAGCAATGATAAGATTCACCAGATAATATATTTTTTTCTACTTTATCACTTTCGTGATTAGCTTACCAGCCAGTGTTTTTTCGAAAAAATCTATAAGAAGACTGTAGTGTTATAGATAACTCATGGAGGCAGTTAAGACAATGAACACAGGGTCATGTATTAGTCATTTTGAAGCGAATTTAGCGCGCTTACCTGAATCGGTAAAACAAGAACTGGAAGGTTCTTTTAGGCGTTGGTGTGAACGACTGGATGGAAGTGTGCTCAAGGAGCCGGTTAATCGTGCGTTTATTGAATCAGCGATAACGGTTTGTTGTTCGAGTTTGTTTGTTGCTGAAAGTTGTGTAAGAGATGTTAAATTATGGACCGATGTGGTTTCAGGGACAGCACTATATACAACTATTGACGGTAAAAACGATTATAAGCAGACTTTGGCTGCTCAAACCGCAACTAACGAAAAAGAATTAATGGCTTTGTTGCGGGTATTTCGACGTCGTGAAACGGTTAGAATTGCTTGGCGTGATATTGCAGGCTGGGCCACTGTAGAAGAAACATTATCCGATTTATCCGCTTTAGCCGATGCCTGTGTTCAGTATGCGTTGGATTTTCTACATGCAGAAGCGACTGCGCACTGGGGCCTGCCCGTTCTATCTAATGGCAAGGAGCAGCGTCTCGTCGTTTTGGCAATGGGTAAGTTAGGCGGTGGGGAGCTTAATTTTTCTTCTGATATCGATTTGATTTATTGTTATGCCGAATCAGGCGTGTTAACGACAGGAAAAAAGCATTTAGATTACGGTGATTTCTTTTCTCGATTGGCAAAAAAGCTCACCCGTGTTTTGAGTGATGTGACAGAGGATGGGTTTGTTTATCGTGTTGATACTCGGTTAAGACCTTTTGGTGCCAGTGGTCCGTGGGTGATGAGCTTTTTAGGGTTGGAAAATTATTATTTTACACAGGCTAGGGAGTGGGAACGTTATGCGATGGTTAAGGTTCGTATTATTGCAGGTGATGATCTAGGCGAATCACTAATGGTGACACTTAATCGCTTTGTTTACCGGCGCTATTTAGATTATGGCGCTTTTGAGGAGTTGCGCCGATTAAAGTACAAGATTAAAGAAAAACTGATTGCCGAAGGTAAGGCCGATAATATTAAGTTAGGGCATGGTGGCATCAGAGAGATTGAATTTGTCGTTCAATCATTTCAATTAATTCGGGGGGGAACTGATATTGATTTGCAGCATCGTCAATTGCTCGTGGTTCTGGATAGATTAAGTGAACTGGGGTTATTGCCGGTCAATGATGTAAAGATTTTACGAGAAGCCTATCTTTTTCTCAGGAAAACAGAAAATCGTTTACAACAATACCGAGATGAACAAGTCCATAATTTACCAAAAGAAGATAACAGAAGGTTTTTGTTGGCGTATTCAATGGGATTTGATAGCTGGGAGAAGTTTTTAGTTGTTTTAGATCAATACCGTTTGCAGGTGTCAGTAATCTTTGATCAGGTTTTTTCTGGTTCGGAACAGAAAAAAAGTAAAGGATTATCAATTTGGAATGGCGTTTTAGACGATGATGTTTTAAAGGCAGATTTGTTAGATTTAGGTTATCAAGACACGGAGCGTCTTTTGGGGCAAGTCAAGAAACTCAGAGAGTCAGTGGCAGTAAGGCGGATAACAACCAAAGGCGCTGAAGCTTTGGACCAGCTGGTTCCTTTGGTGATTGAGAATGTAAGACAAGTCGTTAATCAAGATGAAACCTTAATACGGCTGTTGATTTTGTTGTCGAAAGTTGCAGGTCGTAATGTTTATTTTTCTCTGTTGATTGAAAACCCTAACGCCTTAGCACGATTAATTAAATTAACAGCAGCCAGTGAATGGATAGCCCAACAAATGGCTGCTTACCCAGTGTTATTAGATGAATTATTGGATGGCCGAACGTTGTATGAGCCACTATTGAAAGAGCGGTTAAACGCTGATTTGAGTTTTATTTTAGAGAAAAATAAAAGTGGTGATATAGAAGTTTTAATGAATGTGTTGCGTCAGTTTAAGCAGGTTAATATGCTTCGTGTGGCGGCGGCTGGCATCATGGATATTATTCCTGTCATGGTGATTAGCGATTATTTAACCACACTTGCGGAAGTAGTTTTACAACAGGTGGCTCTTTCGGCTTGGGATTTGTTGGCCCAAAAACACGGCGTACCCGAGGGGTGTCAATTTGACTCCAGTGGGTTTGCAATTATTGGGCTTGGAAAATTAGGGGGCTATGAGTTAGGGTACGGCTCCGATTTGGATATGGTGTTTTTATATCATAGTACGGATGAGCGTGCTTTAACCGATGGGCTGAAGTCTATTAGCGTTGTTGAATTTTATCTGCGTTTAGGGCAGAAGATTATCTTTTTGTTAAACAGTAAATTATTGTCTGGTCTTTTATATGAAACAGATATGCGCCTGCGTCCTAATGGCGCCTCGGGGTTATTGGCGGTTTCTGTCAAAGGGTATGCGATTTATCAGCAAGAAAATGCATGGACTTGGGAGCATCAGGCTTTAGTTCGAGGCCGCTTTGTCGCAGGAGACCCTGCAGTGGGTGCAATGTTTACGGCTGTTCGTGAGAAAGCGCTAAGTCAATCTCGAGACTTTGATGTGTTAAAACGAGAGGTTTTAGCCATGCGTTTGAAAATGCAGGCTCATTTTTTAAAACCCAATGAGACCTTGTTTGACCTAAAATATGGGACTGGAGGTATTGTCGATATTGAGTTTATAGTACAATTTTATGTATTAGCTTATGCTGAAAGTAATTTAGATTTAGTCACATTCACCGATAATAGTAGATTACTCCAACTTTTGCAGAAAAAAGGGCTGCTTTCTGAACCGAATGCAGCTGTTTTGCAACAGGCTTATTGTGAGTATCGTATTAAGAATCACCAACAAGTTCTGCAGGGGCAGGGCGTTAAAGTTGATGTTAAATGTGTTGAAGAATTACGTTCACAGGTAGAGTCTGTATGGCACGCTATAATGGATTAATTTAATGATGATATGGTGGGAGAAAGAATAATGACGATGGATGACAGAGATGGTGTTATCTGGATGGACGGAGAATGGCTGCCTTGGCGTGAGGCGAAGGTTCATGTATTAACGCATACCTTGCATTATGGCGCCGGCGTTTTCGAAGGTATTAGAGCTTATAATACCGATAAAGGGCCCGCTATCTTTAAGCTTAAAGAACATACTGACCGGTTGTTTCGATCCGCTCAGATTCTTATGATGAAGATGCCTTTTACTAAAGACGAGTTAAATAAGGCGCAACGAGAGGCGATTAATTTAAACCAGCTTGACAGTGCTTATATTCGCACCATGTGTTTTTATGGTTCTGAAGGAATGGGCTTGCGAGCGGATAATTTAAAGGTTCATGTGATGGTTGCCGCTTGGGAGTGGGGTGCGTATTTAGGCGATGAGAGTCTTGAAAAAGGGATTCGTATTAGAACGTCCTCATACACCCGTAATCATGTTAACAGCACGATGTGTAAGGCAAAAGCTAACGGTAATTATATTAATTCAATATTGGCTTTACAAGAAGCATTGTCAACCGGTTATGACGAGGCGTTATTGTTAGATCATGAGGGTTTTGTGGCCGAAGGCAGTGGCGAGAATTTATTTATTATTCGTAACGGTAAAATTTTTACACCTGAAACGACTTCAGCACTAGAGGGGATTACGCGTGAAACGATTATGATTATTGCTAAGGAGCATGGTTATGAGGTCATAGAAAAACGTATTTCCCGTGATGAAGTTTATGTTGCTGACGAGGCTTTTTTTACCGGGTCAGCAGCAGAAGTAACCCCGATTCGTGAATATGATGGGCGCTTGATTGGTGACGGCACAAGAGGGCCTATCACCCAACAACTACAGGCGTTATATTTTGATTATGTGGGTGGGCGTCGAGATGATCATCAGGAATGGTTGGATTACGTGAATTAAGGTGGCTGATGAGTTGGAAAAAGTTTTAATTGTTGGTCCATCGTGGATTGGCGATATGGTTATGGCGCAAAGTTTATTTATAACGCTAAAGAACTTAAACCCGGATATTCAGATAGATGTGCTAGCACCGGCTTGGACTTTTCCTTTATTGGCGCGTATGCCAGAAGTGAATAAGTCGGTGGCCATGCCCTTAGGGCATGGCCAGTTGGGGCTAGGGGATCGCTTTAAGTTAGGGCGCCATTTGATCGCAGAACATTATCAGCGAGCGATGGTGTTGCCTAATTCTTGGAAGTCTGCTCTGGTGCCTTTTGCTGCGAAGATCCCACAGCGGATTGGTTATTTAGGCGAGTGTCGCTGGGGGGTGTTAACAGAGCCTCGTAAATTAACTAAACAGGATTTGCCCATGACCGTGCAGCGTTTTGTGTCTTTGGGGTTAGTCGAGGGTGGGTGTCCGGCTGATATTCCAATACCGAAATTGCAGGTGAGTCAAGTTGAGCTGGGAGCGGTAAAAAATAAATTCAACCTCGACACGGGGGTGCGCATTTTAGCCTTATGTCCGGGTGCTGAATATGGTCTGGCTAAGCGTTGGTTACCGGAGCGTTTCGCCGCCGTTGCGAAGGCTAAAATAGCCGAAGGTTGGCAGGTGATATTATTAGGTTCGGATAAGGATCGAGACGTTGCTGAGCAGATTAATCTGTTAACGAATAATCAGTGTATGGATTTTATTGGTAAGACAACATTAGCTGAAGCGGTTGATTTATTATCGTTAGTGGATGTGGTCGTGAGTAACGACTCTGGGTTGATGCATGTTGCGGCGGCTTTGAATAAGCCTTTGGTTGCTATTTATGGCTCTTCAGATCCAGGGTTTACCCCGCCGTTACATCAAGTCGCTAGGATTGTTTCGTTACAAAAGTCATGTGCTCCTTGTTTTAAACGAGAATGTCCCTTAGGACATACGCACTGTTTAACTGAGATTACCTCAGACCGGGTTCTTTCTGAAATAAGTGCTTTTAACTTGTGAAGATTGCAATTGTTAAGTTATCGGCGCTTGGTGATATTGTCCATGCGATGGTCGCTTTGCAGTTTTTAAGAAGTCATAGTAAGGGTATTCAGATTCATTGGTTTGTAGAGGGTGCTTTTGCTGAAATATTGGCAGATAATCCTGATGTTGATCAAATTAATGTGGTTAATTTAAAGGCCTTAAAAAAGAATAAAAAAGGTATTTCCCAGCAATTTAAGCAACTCAGATCTTTTTCAGAAAATGATTATGATTGGATTATCGATGCGCAGGGTTTAATAAAATCGGCCGTGGTGAGCCGGCTGTTAGGAAAAAATACTGCAGGTTTTGATAGGGTTTCGGCGCGCGAGGGCTTGGCAGCGATGTTTTATAGCAAGACTATTGCCAGCCCATACGTGGCAAATACGATTGATCGAAATGTACAGGTCATTACCGAGTCTTTAGGCCTTCGGGTGAGTGAGGCGATGATCATGCATAAGCAGCCTTTTTTATTTTATCGTGATTGCAGTGAGAGCTATGAAGGGTATTTTTCTACGGCGAAGAAAAATATTGTTTTTGCGATTGGTTCAACCTGGGAGAGTCGAAATTACCCAAAAGAGAGCTTTCTTGAGGTGATAGAAGCGCTGCAACAAAATAGTTTAATCCTCTGGGCGACCGCGCCAGAAAAAGAACGTGCTGACTGGATTGCGAAACGTTCAGCGTTTGCAAGGGTTTTACCTAAATTAACGATGAACGCATTAAAGGCGGTGATTGCAAATTCAGATTTGATGATTGGGAATGACACCGGCCCTACGCACATGGCTTGGGGGTTTAATCGGCCGTCCATTACTTTGTTTGGGCCTACACCCGTCAGTCGTATTTATCAGACTGAAATAAATATTGCTATCAAGTCGCCCTCTAAGGTCAATCCTTTAAAGTTGAATAAGCAAGATTTTTCTATTGCTGAAATTCCTGCAGTGGTAGTGGTTGAGCAGGCGCAAGGGTTGTTAACTTAGCGGGTTCTTCAAGAGAGGATAAGGCGTGACGATCTAAAGGGCGATTCTAGACAGTTGTGTCGGTCATGATCCAGCCCATTTATATGGCGTCTCCCATGTGCACCGTTTTGTACTTTTGTTCTTGAACCAGGGGTTCAAGTGGGAACATTACTGGCCAAAAAGGCTTTCCGTTGAGGACATGCGCACCATGGTCAATGTCTGTACCCTAAGTTTGTATCTAAGCCCAAGAAGACCAAATACGCCTCGGTTGCTACAGGAGACACAATTTATTTTAACCTAGTTATGGGGGAAGGGAAATCGGAAATTAAACTTTTTCGAGGGTGTTATCTATTTTTCTTTGCAATCGTAATAGGTGACGGTCAATTTCAGGGTTTAATTGTGGATTTTCAGTCGTTGTTGGGTCAATATCGTGGACAAGATTTAGGGCTGCCATAACCGCAACTCTTTCGGCGTTAGTGACTTTTCCTGAGTCTCGAATTTCACGCATTCTTGTATCAAGTAATTGCGCTGAATGTAAGAGATTATCTTTTTCTTCAGCGGAGCAGGAAACCTTATATTCTTTTCCGAAGATAGGCAGTGAAACAGAGCAGTTTTTTGTCATCACATATGCTCCATTGATTTGAGTCGTGTTATCATGGATTCAACTTTTGTTTTTGCAAGAATCGTTTTCTCGATGAGTTTCGATTTTTCACGGATTAACTCAGCCTGCTTGATTTTTAGCAATTCATTTTCTTCGGTAATGGAGTTACACATCTGGATAAGGCTATCCAGTTTTTCTTCAAGGATCTGGAGCTGATTGTTTTCACTTGCCATAGTCGATAATGCGGTTAATGTTAGAATCATTTCTATATTAGAATGGAGCTTAAATAGTAGCATAAGAGCTCTGGTTTATTAAAGTTACAAAAAAAGGTAAACACTATTTTATGACATATTTATCTATTGATGCCTTGTTAATGGATGCCGGTGTAACCAGTAATGCGGCTGAAGCGCACGGTCTTGCCACCGGCATGTTGTGTGTTGATATTCGAGTATCTAGCGACTTATGGTTAAAAGAATTATTAGCAGAATCCAATCCCTTGACCGATGTTGACAAGTTAACCTTGCTAGCCTTGTTGGAACAGACAGCTAAATTATTGAGTGAGGGTGGTTTTGAGTTCGATTTGTTATTGCCTGATGATGAGGAAAGTTTATCTAATCGTGTCGAGGCGCTACGGCATTGGTGTTTAGGATTTTTACTGGGTTTGGGGTTTACCCGTTCAGGAGATGATTGGCCCGGTGAGAGTGGTGAGCTTCTGAAAGATTTAGTTGAGTTTACGCAGGTTGACAGTGATGTCGAGGGTGAAGAAGAAGATGAGTCAGCTTTTTTTGAGTTAGTGGAGTATGTGCGAGTCGCCGTGCAGGTTGTTCAGTCTGATCTATCTGCCGAAGGTGATGCTGAGGCCGTACATTAAAACAGTTCGTTTTTAAAAAAGATACAACATGAATCAAGAAGAATTTAAGCGTCGACGGCGTTTTTTAATGGAAGCAATTGGTGAAGGTAATATTGCTATTATTGCCAGTGCGACCCAAAAAAATCGTAATCGAGATGTTGATTATCCTTTTCGCCAAGACAGCGATTTCTATTATTTAACAGGATTTGCAGAGGCAGATTCTGTTGCCGTTTTTATTCCCGGTCGTCAGCAGGGGCAATATTTGTTGTTTTGTCCTGAATTTGATGCGCAAAAGGCATTATGGGAAGGGGCTCATGCCGGCTTAGAAGGTGCCGTTGAAGAGTATGGCGCAGATGATGCTTTTCCTATTGAAGATTTGGATGATATTTTACCGGGCCTACTTGAAAATAAGGCCCGTGTATTTTATCCGATGGGACGAGATAGTGAAATAAACCATCATATTTTAGAGTGGGTTAATACCTTAAGAGGGAGTAGTCGTTCGGGGATACGTGTGCCGGGCGAATTTGTTTCTTTAGAGCATGTGCTACATGAAATGCGTCTTTTTAAGAGCCCTCAAGAAATTGCTTTGATGCGCCAAGCCGCAGAAGTCTCCACTAAGGCGCATAAACGTGCGATGCAGAATTGTCGATTGTGCCAATATGAATTTCAAGTTGAGGCAGAGCTGATCCATGAATTTATGTTTCATGGGCATAAGTCACCCGCCTATCCCTCAATTGTTGCAGGGGGTGCTAATGCTTGTGTATTGCATTACACAGATAATGCTTCACGCTTACAGTCAGGTGATTTATTGTTAATCGATGCCGGTTCTGAATGCGATTATTATGCAGCGGATATTACCCGGACTTTTCCGGTTTCAGGTCGATTCAGTGAGCCTCAAAAATTATTGTATCAGCTCGTCTTAGATGCCCAGTTAGCGGCTATTGAACAAGTGCAACCGGGGACGCCTTGGAATTGTTCGCATGATATTGCTATTGAGGTGTTAACCGCGGGTTTGGTGGAATTAGGGATCTTAAGCGGTGTTGTTAGCGAATTAATTGAGCAAGAGGCCTACAAACCTTATTATATGCATCGAATTGGACATTGGTTAGGGATGGATGTGCATGATGTCGGCGATTATAAAATAGATGGGCAATGGCGATTATTAGAAGCAGGAATGGTGTTGACTATTGAACCCGGGCTTTATATCCCAGAACAGGATACGTCGGTAGCGTCACAGTGGCGAGGTATCGGGATACGCATTGAAGATGATATTTTAGTGACAGAAAAGGGCTGTGAGGTATTAACTGAGGCGGCACCTAAGACTATTCCGGCAATTGAAGCATTAATGCAGGCCAATTAGATGCGTTATGACCATGATTTGATCATTGTGGGTGGTGGCTTGGCCGGTAATTGTCTCGCTTTGGCGTTAAAGGACTCTGGGTTACGGGTTGCTTTAATTGAGGCTGAAACGGATATTGAACGGGAAAGGTCACCGATCGGCCAACGAGCATTGGCGTTGGCGTATGGCTCAACAGTTATGTTGGCCGCCTTAGATTTATGGGAAACAATAAACAAAACAGCAACCCCCATAAAACATATTCACATCTCTGATCAGGGTCATTTTGGTAAAACACGTTTGTCAGCAGAAAAAGAAGGTGTCGAAGCTTTAGGCTATGTCATTACGGCGCATCAGATTGAAAGTCATGTGAGTAAGCAAGCGAGTCAAACGGGGTTAACGGTTTATTGCCCCGCTCGTGTTGTTGGCTTAATGTCTAGTGATGAGGCGACTTATCTTAATATTAATGTGGATAAGCAGTCGGTGAATTTGACCGCTAAGCTTGTGGTGGGTGCAGACGGTGGGCAGTCTACGGTTCGAGATTTATTGGGTATTAAACAAAAGATTACAGGGTATTCTCAAAAAGCCATTGTCACGACGATTCGTTCATCGTTAGGACATAAATATGTTGCCTATGAACGCTTTACCACCCAGGGACCGTTAGCGGTTTTACCGACAACAGAAGGCTGTAGCTCGGTCATTTGGACGCGAACAAATGAACAAGCGGATGATTTAATTCAAAGCAGTGACAGTGATTTTTTGGCACAACTGCAAAAATGTTTTGGTTATCGCATGGGTGAATTAAAGTTAGTAGGGCCACGCTTTGCTTTTCCTGTGAATCTTATACGAGCGGATAGAATGGTTGAAGGGCGTGCAGTCATCGTGGGTAACGCCGCCCATCAATTACATCCGGTTGCCGGTCAAGGGTTTAATCTTGGGCTGCGTGATGTCTTGCAGTTGGCCGAGATGTTAATTGAACAAGTTGAAAGTGGAGGTGATATTGGTGATCCTGAATTTTTGAAAAGCTATGCAAAAGTACGTCAGATTGATCATGATAAGGTTGTTAATTTCACCGATGGGTTGGTCCGTGTTTTTTCTAATGATTGGGTTCCTGTGGCTATTTCACGTAATACGGCCTTAATTTTACTCGACCATGTCAACAGTGTTAAATCCTTGGTAACGCGACATGCTATGGGCTTAGGTGGGAAATTAAATCGTATTGGTAAACGGAGATATTGAGGTGGTAGACCAGTATGAAGTTATTGTTGTCGGTGGTGGTGTTGTCGGGGCAACTGTCGCGTGTGGGTTGGCAAATAAGGGTATTTCAGTAGCGCTATTAAATAAAGAAAACCCACCGCGCATTTTGCCACAAAGCGATTATGATCTACGTGTTTCAGCGCTCACGCAGGGGTCTGTTAATATCATGAAAGGATTGGGAGCTTGGTCTGAGATTGTTCGGCGCGGTGTCAGTCCCTATCGGGATATGCGTGTATACGACGGTGCTGGTAATGGTTGTCTGCATTTTGATAATACTGAAACACATTTTCAAGAATTAGGTTTTATTGTTGAAAAT
>DUCI01000054.1:0-447 GCA_012959905.1 Methylococcaceae bacterium
TTAGCCGAAGGGCAATACCAAAAGGCCATTGATTTAATTGAAGTCTGGCTTAAAGACAATCCGAATCCTTCGCCTGGAATTAATGCCTTAACGGCCAGTGCTTATGCGCAATTAAAACACTATAACAAAGCCCTTAATTTTATTAGTAAAGCGGTTGAAGCGGCTAAAGAGCCGGTTGAAGGCTGGTTGAAATTAAAACTGGCCTTGCATTTTCAATTGCAACAATACCCACCCGCCGCTACCGTACTCGAGCAATTGGTTCGGTTATATCCGGATAAAAAAGTGTATTGGACTCAATTGTCAGGCGTTTACATACAACTCAAAGACTATAAAAAATCGCTATCGGTAAAGCACTTAGCTTATCAGCGCGGGCTCATCACAAAAAGCAAAGAGATTGTGTCGATCGCGCATTTGTTTTTATTCAATGAAGCCCCTTTGAAAGCAGCT
>DUCI01000054.1:551-3822 GCA_012959905.1 Methylococcaceae bacterium
CCTGGACCCTTGCCCAAGAAGGCGATCAAGCTATTGCTGCACTGGAGATCGCCTCCAAACTGGCCGATACCGGTAAGCTCTATAAACAGTTAGGGCACAGTTATGTTGAAAATGAACAATGGAACAAGGCCGTGGGTGCCTTAACCAAAGCCCTTAAAAAAGGCGCTATTAAGCGCAAAGGCGATACCTATATTTTATTAGGCATGAGTTATTTTGAATTAAAAGACTACCCCAAAGCGACCGAGGCTTTTAAAAAAGCCAAAGAACAAAAAAATAAGAAATTGAAAAAAACCGCGCAACAGTGGATTGATTATCTCGCCAGCTTCGAACAGCTCTAGCCACTTTTCTCCTGAAAAAACACAAAAGTGTGGCATATCACGGATTTTTAAAACGATGTGTTTTTTCTCTCGCAGATTAATAGTTCATTAGTTATATTGACGCCTGAAAATACAAATAGATCAAAAGGCCTTAATACTCATGAATATTAAGAAAGCATTTATACCGCTGCTGCTAGTTCCTGTCAGCGGGGTTATGGCTGACCATACGCCCACGCATCAGTTAGATGAAATGGTTATTACGACAGCTCATAAATCATTTCCAAATACGACAAAAGCTACGCCCAGTATTAAAATTACTCGGGAAGATCTTGCTAAACAAAATGCAGTCTCTGCAGATGATGTTCTTAGAGGTGCACCCGGTGTTCATACACGGAGGCGATTTATTGGCGATACGAATGCGATTCTTTCGATTCGAGGGTCTAATATGTATCAATCGGGGCAGAACAATGTTTACGTTGATGGGATTCCTATACACAATCATGTTCAATCACGCTGGGACGGTGCACCGAAATTTAATACGATTGCTCCAAATTCCGTAGATTCGACTACGGTCTTTTACGGTCCGTATTCAGCCGAATTCATGGGCGGATTAGGGGGTACTGTCGAGATGCGGACGGCACTGCCAGATGATTTTGAAATGAGTATGGAAGCCATGGGATTTATCCATGAGTCAAATCTCTATGGTATTGAAGAAATACTGACGGGGCATAAAGAATACATCTCTGCGGGTAATCGTTTTGGTGATTTCTCAATTTTGGGGTTTTATAACCATATTGAAAATGAAGGGCCGTGGCAACAACTTGATGAGATTGATTATTCGTCTGGTACTAGCGGTGATTCGGTAACCGGTGCACAATTTAATCAAGATGAAACCGGTACATCCGTGGTTTTAGGTGGGGATAACGGTATACAAAATGTAATATCTGATCTTTATGAAATTAAGGTGGGGTATGATTTAACACATGACTTAAGAGCTTTGTTTACATTGGCCTTTGAGGACGGTGAAAAAGAATCACAATCCAGAACGTGGCTGAAAGACAGTAGTGGTAATCCTTACTGGGGTGATGGGACAACGAAAGCAAACTTAAATGGGAACGAGTGGACACCGAATAAGAAGAGTTGGGGTAAATACAAACTAGGGGGGTCGGCAACCGAAACCAAAACGTTGATGTACGGATTTAATTTATCTGGAAAATTAACCGAGGATTGGGATATCGATACCACGGCTAGTTTTTATGACAACTTTAAGAATCAGCAAGTAATAAATAATTTCAGTAGGAATGATCCAGCATATAAGACCGATAAATCAGGGATTATTCAAGACCGTGAGGTTTGGTGGGCAGACTACAGTCTTAAACTGGCGACACAAAACTTTTTAGGAAATGATGATATTGGTTTTATGGCAGGCTATCAGTTTAATCATTCCTTTTTGGACAAGGATGAATGGACGTCTGACAATGTAGAGCTGCTAGAAAAAACAAGTAAATCAGATAAAAACTCCAATGGTGGCTCAACGCAAACCAACAGTGCTTTTATGCAAAGTGATTGGGAGTTTGCTATGGGATGGAACCTTTTAGTCGGTGTTCGTTATGACCATTGGGAATCTTTAAGAGGCAATTCTAAAGATTCTGAAGCCGTTGAAGATATTAATAAAGGCCGCGTATCACCGAAGGCCTCCTTATCATTTACACCGGCTGAAGACTGGCGTTTGCGTTATTCATTCAGTAAGGCTCATCGTTTTCCAACGGCTGAAGAATTGTTCATGACAGCTGATACTGCCTCTGGAAGCGTTGCGGCAAGTTCTAATTTAAGCCCTGAAAGTGGTCTTTTTCATGACTTTTATGTTCAACACGAACTAGACAATGGCTATGCGCGGGTTTCATTTTTCTATAATGAGATGACTAATGAGATTATGTATGGCACAGAAAGGCAAGCAAATAATCGAACAACAAATACGATGCGAAATTGGGATAAAACAGCTACGATCGGGGCTGATTTTATTTATGACCAAGATTATTTGTTCGACCTCCCGGTTGGCTTTAACCTTAACGGGACCTGGCTGAATAAGGAAGTTACGGCTAATGCGAATGATCCCACTTTGGTTGGAAAAGAATGGATAAGAACCCCAAGATGGCGTGCAAATGCAACTATGACTTATCATGCAACGCCAGAATGGGATAATTCGGTTATGGTTCAATACCGAAGTAAACCGTATAAGGATAATAATAATTCAGACACAAGAAGTAACCGAGTTTATGGTGCGATGACTGAATATACTGTGGTGAATCTTAATTCAAATTATAGGTTAGCCGTTGGTGATGACAAAACACTGAAATTTTCTGTGGGGATTAATAATCTACTTGATGAAGAATACTATGATCATCAAGCCTATCCAAGCCGTACTTATTTTGCCAGAATCGGACTTGATATCTAGACGTAGTTAGGTTCTCAGATAAAACCTCACCCTTTTAAAAGGGTGGGGTTTTTTTATGCCTACGAAGTGGGTGTAAAAACCGTTGACGGTATCGCCCGGGTTAGTACGGCAGGCTTTGAACTGTAGAGGGCTAAGTGGTTTATATTTTTAAGGGTCTATGGCATCAAAAGCGTTATTAAGAATGGCTGAAAATTTTCTAAGGCCGTTGGTTATTGAACGGCACGACGGTATACAATAGTGCTCAACGCAAACAAACGATTTAACTTAACCTTATAAACGGCAATCGACTGATGACATCACAAGACAATGAATTCCCACTGGAGCGCCTGAGTGATATTCAAGCACGCTCCGCTGATTTTAAGTTACTGGAACGGATACCACTGACTGTTCCGGGTGTGAGTTGGCCGCTTAAATTAGCTGACCCGGTCGGTGATGAAAAGAAACTGGTTTTATTGGATGTTGAAAGTACCGGGCTTAATATTCAAGAAGAGGCTATTAC
>DUCI01000055.1:0-804 GCA_012959905.1 Methylococcaceae bacterium
GTCTACAGACTCAGTTGGAAAGCTTAGAGAAAAGCATATTAATCTGGCAGACTATCCAGTTAAAGATGTGGGTAAGGTTATTGTGGGCAAGTACCCATTTTTAGAGACCTTAAGTTCCGCTACTGTGACTTGGGGTTACCTACAACGCAGAGAGGCAGATGCTATTATCATGACAATGCACAGGCTCAGTCAAGAACATGACGTTCCTGCTTATCCCGTTCATGACAGTCTTATTGTTAAACGATCGGATGTGTCTTTGGTGAAGCGCATCATGAAAGAATCATTTGAAAGTGAAATAGGCTTTACGCCACTCTTAAAGGTAAATGTAGCCGACTAGACCCGTAGTCATTTCACAAGGTTTTTTTTCCTACCCCTAGCGTTGGTGTTATTTTTCCCAATACTGCTCTATCACCCCACCCCTCGATATTACTCCGGTGGGGTAATTCGTTACTGGACTGCAATAGAGTCTTTAACAGGCTTAGTGGGCATAACTTGGACGGCGTCATTTCGGTTTATTGAGATGCAAAAATACGGGGCTTTGGGTCGTGTTTTTTTGGAGTTAATAGGTCTAAAGAGTAATAGTTACTTAGGCGGGTTATTGGTTTTCAGCGCCTACTTACTGAGGATTATAGATTTTAATAGCGTGATTATAAACGCAGGTTGAGTTTATAAATTGCCATGGTATAATTCCCCCTCGTTGTTATTTGGTAGGTTGTTTAACAGGACCTTTTTTTCGAACGGTTATAACCGTTAACCTACTGATTTATAATTGATTATCTTTTGTTTTTAGCATTTCAAAGGAGG
>DUCI01000055.1:876-22934 GCA_012959905.1 Methylococcaceae bacterium
TCGTTGTTATGCGCCCGTAGCTCAGCTGGATAGAGTACTCGGCTACGAACCGAGCGGTCGGGAGTTCGAATCTCTCCGGGCGCGCCATAAAAAATTAATCCCCTGTAGCTCAGTTGGTAGAGCGGGTGACTGTTAATCACTAGGTCGGCGGTTCGAGCCCGTCCGGGGGAGCCATATATAAGTACTAATGAAAGGTTTGCAGGTTATCTTGCAAACCTTTTTTATTTTGTACTGTCAGTAAATTGATAAGATGAGCACATGGTGACTGGGTTCAGTGTGCTTATTAAGCCCAAGCTTGGTATTTAAATGAGGTGAAGCGATGTATTGTTTAGGCTATTTGAATCGATTGTTCTTTTTGGCGATAGTTTCGACAGTGAGCATGGCTGAAAATAATCATAATAATCCGGTTACCTTACAATATGACGCTCACTTGTCGTTGTCTGCATTGGTTGAAAATACGTTAGCCAAATCGCCTGATCAATTCTGGTTAGAGGCGTTAGCAACGGAGGTTAAGGCGTTACGTAAAAGAAGCGATAGTTGGGCGGCGGGTGCTGCAAGCATTGACTTGGGGTATCAAGAAGCATCAAGTGGAACGCTGCATTTTATTGATGGTGGTGTTAGCGTGCCAATATGGCACTGGGGCCAGCAGGATGCTGAAGCACAAGTTGCGCATGAGGCTGCACAGGGGTTTTTAGATCAAACCGCTACTTTTCAATTGCAGGTAGCAGGAATTATTCGTGCGGTCTTATGGGACTATGCGTTGAGTGAATTTAAATTAAAAGAGGCGATGCTTGCGGTTGAGTTTTTTGAGCAGGCTTTAGTGGCCGTTTCGCAAGCTGTACAATTGGGTGAATTGTCGCATTTGGATTTATTGCCTATTAAAAGAGATTTGTTGACTCAAAAAGCACGGTTAGCCCAGATTAAAACAGATTTAAATAAGATTGCTAAACGTTTTCAGACGATTACGTATTCAAATGTTGTTCCTTATCGCTTTGATGAAAAATGTACCGACTCGAATGAAATTAATGTTACTCATCCGCTATTGGCATTCATTAACAGTAAAATAGCTAGAAAAAAAGCCGAATATCAGGCCTTAGTTTTACGGGGTTCAGGACAAACAAGGTTATCTTTAGGGGTTAATAGTGACCGAGGTGATAGTCGCAGTAATGATACGGAGAGCTTTAATATTGCACTTAATATTCCTTTAGGGAGTGATGCGCACACTGGTCCGGCATTGTCTGTTATAAATATTGAATTAACTAAATTAGTCGCGGATAGAACGCATTTGATTAATCAGCTTAATGATAATGTTTTTGATTTATCACAGAATATTGCTTTAGGAGAAGCTGTTTTGGTGATGGTTAAAGAAATTGTGAAATTAGAAAGTGATCGTTTGAAAATATCTGAGCGTAGTTATCAGGCGGGAGAGTTGAGTTTGTATAAGTTTAAGAAAATTCAATTAACTCAGCGACGGGCCGAGTTGAAAGTAATGGAGCAAGTCATTATTAATAATAAGAATGTCGCCTTGTATAATCAATCGTTAGGCGTGCTTCCATAGCGTGTAAAATATTAAGGGGTATGTTCTATAGGTTTTGTTAGGACTTGATCGCATGCTTGAAGTGTAAAAATCTATTATGATATCAGCGCGAATTAAATTGAAGAGGGTCAACATATGACGGGAATGGAAAAGCAACTCACCACGGAAGTATTAGTTATTGGTGGTGGTCCTGGGGGTTATTCTGCGGCGTTTAGGGCGGCTGATCTGGGTAAACAGGTCACCTTAGTGGAGCGGTACCCTGTATTAGGTGGGGTGTGTTTGAATGTGGGTTGTATTCCTTCAAAAGCACTGTTGCATGTTGCTAATATTTTAAGTGAAAGCAAAGAAATCGGTGTGTCTGGGGTTACTTTTCAACCGCCTGAAATCGATAAAGAGAAGTTAGTTGAATGGAAAAGCAGTGTGACTTCACAGTTAACAACGGGTTTGTCAGCCCTTGCTAAACAAAGAAATGTCACGGTGCTGCAGGGAACGGCTCGGTTTTCTGGAACCCATGAGGTTGTTGTTGAAAATGAAGAAGGCGAGAGCGCGGTAAAATTTGAAAATGTGATTGTCGCTGTCGGTTCTCAGCCGGTTAAAATCCCTTCATTTCCCAATGAAGATAGCCGCTTAATGGATTCAACGGGTGCTTTGGAACTAAAAGATATTCCCGCTAAGCTATTGATTGTGGGTGGTGGAATTATCGGTCTCGAGATGGCTACCGTTTACCATGCGCTAGGGAGTCAGATTACTATCGTTGAAATGATGGATCAACTGATACCCGGTTGTGATAAAGATTTAGTGAGGCCATTGGCGCAAAAGGTTAAAAAGCAGTATGACAATATTTTTCTGTCTACCAAAGTAACAGCGATTCTAGCGCAAGATGATGGCTTAAAGGTTACTTTTGACAAGCAAGGTACTGTGGTAACGGATCTTTTTGATAAAGTCTTGGTTGCCGTAGGCCGTAGCCCAAATGGTCATTTTATTGATGCGGAAAAAGCAGGGATAACGGTTACCGAAAGAGGATTTATTGAAGTTGATAAACAAATGCGTACTAACGTAGGCCATATTTTTGCAATTGGCGATGTTGTTGGCAATCCTATGCTAGCGCATAAGGCGGTTCACGAGGCTAAAATAGCGGCAGAAGTGATTGCCGGTGAGCGTGTTGAGTGGCAGGCGTTAACGATACCGTCAGTGGCCTATACTGACCCTGAAGTTGCGTGGATGGGGTTAACTGAAATCGAAGCTAAGGCGCAAGGTATTGCTTATAATAAGGCGGCATTTCCATGGGCAGCCAGTGGTCGATCGTTAAGCATTGGTCGTAAAGAGGGGCTGACAAAATTACTCACCGATAAGGAAACAGGGAAAATACTAGGTGCTGGAATTGTAGGCACTAATGCCGGTGAGTTGATTGGGGAAGCCGTCTTGGCGTTGGAAATGGGTGCGTGTGCTGAAGATATAGCCTTAACCGTTCATCCACATCCGACTCTTTCAGAGACGCTAGGTTTCTCTGCGGAAATGATTGAAGGCACAATAACGGATTTATTGGTTAAAAAACGTTGACCGCAGGTTTGAATCGGTCAGAATTAGGGTAGAAATTTATTTAAATTATCAATGGTAATATTTGTATGAGTTCAGGAACAAATAAGGTTGTTTTAGCGTATTCAGGCGGTCTGGATACATCCGTTATTTTGCAGTGGTTAAGAGACAGTTATGATTGTGAGGTTGTCACCTTTACTGCTGATTTGGGGCAAGGTGGTGAGGTAGAGCCTGCCCGAGCAAAAGCGAAAGCGCTGGGTATTAAAGAGATCTATGTTGATGATTTAAAAGAAGACTTTGTCCGTGATTATGTTTTCCCTATGTTTCGCGCTAATGCGGTTTATGAAGGGGAGTATTTATTAGGAACATCGATTGCACGGCCGCTAATTGCTAAACGGTTGATTGAGATTGCTAATGAAACCGGCGCTGATGCAGTATCACATGGGGCGACGGGTAAAGGTAATGACCAAGTTCGTTTTGAATTAGGGTGTTATGCGTTACGTCCAGATATTAAAATTATTGCACCTTGGCGTGAATGGGACCTAAATTCACGTGAAAAGCTTTTAGCGTATGCTGCAAAACACAGGATTCCTGTAGAAATGAAGCGTGGGAATGCCTCGCCTTATTCCATGGATGCTAATTTATTGCATATTTCCTATGAGGGCGGTGTGTTAGAGGACCCATGGGCAGAGGCTGAAGACGATATGTGGCGCTGGAGTGTCGCGCCGGAAAATGCACCTGATCAGGCGCAATTTCTTGATTTAACGTTTGAAAATGGTGATGTCGTTAGTATTGATGATGTTCCGTATTCGCCAGCAGAAACATTAGCATTATTGAATAAAATAGCCGGTGCTCACGGTGTCGGGCGACTGGATATTGTAGAGAACCGCTATGTGGGGATGAAATCGCGGGGGTGTTATGAAACGCCAGGTGGATCGGTTTTGTTAAAAGCACATCGGGCGATTGAATCTATCACATTAGATCGTGAAGTAGCACATCTGAAAGATGAATTGATGCCGCGTTACGCTACGTTAATTTATAACGGTTATTGGTGGAGTCCTGAAAGGGCTCTGTTGCAGAACATGATCGATGCCTCACAAGTGACCGTAAACGGTAAGGTACGCGTTAAGTTGTATAAAGGCAGTGTGTCGGTTGTTGGTCGAATGTCAGACACAGATAGCTTATTTGATGAAAATATCGCTACCTTTGAAGATGATGGCGGCGCTTATAATCAAAAAGATGCGGAAGGGTTTATTAAGTTAAATGCGTTAAGGTTGCGCATAGCCGCAGAAAAACAACGACGTTAGTCTTTTTTAATGAATTTTGGGTGCGTTTTGTGGATAAAGGCGCTTTTTGATCATCAGCTCGATGAAGCGATAAGGGCTTCTTTTTTTACGCCATAGCATTTTAAGGGTAAACGACGTAAAAAGTGCTTTGATTAGATAGTGAAGGTTGTATACTGAACGACCCTTATTTAAATTGATTGTCGGCAATAGCTACGGTTACTCTTGTTGAGAGAGAGTTGTTTGATGCAAAAATATGATATACAAAATCATTCTGAGCAGGCTGTATTGGGCTTAAATAATCCTTCTTTTGTGCGCTTGCAATGGATGGGTCGCGCCACTATGGCCAGTAGTTTTTTGCTTTTGATCATTACCGTTTTCTTTGGTTATTCCGTTTTTTCTCAGGATCCGCTTAAAAGCTTGGGGCGTTATCAGAGTCCTAATCCTGTCTCGTTAGACAAAATAGTTGCGAATCCGGCCTTATCAGCAGATATTGATATGCTCAAAGGTCAGATGGTTTCGATGATTAGCGGTTCCATAAAAGCCAAATTAACACAGCTGCAAGAGAGCATTAATGCGGGTAAGGTGACGACCCAAGAGTTAGTTATTCTTAGCGAATTAACGCAAGAATTGGATGCCTTAAGAGCGGTTTCGAGGCCACGTATGGGCGTGGGTTCGGTTGATCAATCAGTTTTAGTGTCAAAAGGGCCTCAAGACCCGGCTATCTTATTAAAAGAATTGTCAAACTTGAAATTATTGGTTTATTTGTCGATTATTTCTTGTGGTTTAATGTTTGTAGCGTCGGCGGGTGTTTGGTTACAAACTCGGTTTGTATTACAACATTATGATAAATACCAACCTAGTTTGACGCGCCAAGATTAGATGATGGGCACAAAAAAAACCGGACATGGTTAAAAAACCATGTCCGGTTTTTTGTGAATCTTATTTTATTTCTTAGGCTTTTTGATTTTGCCGCCACCAGCGCTTAAGTAATCAAAAACAGCTTTGATCGCTTTATCGCCAGTATAACCTTTTTTCTTACCAACAGTATCCATAGCCGCGGCTGCTTTAGGCATTGCGTTTTTACCGTTAATGACCGTTGCTTTGAATTGACTGAAAGATAAGGAACCGTCTTTAATGTTTTTAATTAAATTTGGGTTAGTCGCAATGTCGTGACAAGTTGCACAACCACGTCCAAATGCCCGATCATAAATTTTACTACCTACCCAAAGATCCATGTCGCTTGCTGCAAAAGTTTGACTGCTTAATACAAGTGTTACAGCACCTGCCATTATCGCTAATGATTTTTTCATACTAACCTCAATAGATTTAAAGAAAGATGACTTAAATTAGATAAAAAAACGTAAGCCATTAATTAAAATTTTAACAAGGATAGGATAAATAATTTACAACAAAAAGACAAATAAATTTATCAGTATTTACGGTAAAAAATGATTTAATCAAGGATTCGCTTCAATGCTCGGCTTAAACCAGGTTAATTTATCGTGTAACCGAACCACATTGCCAACGATAATCAGAGTAGGGGCCTTGATCGGCTGTGTAAGAATGCGTTGAGGTAAAGATTCTAGTGTGCCGGTAATTACTTTTTGGTGTTTGGTGGTGCCTTGTTGTATGAGCGCTGCCGGTAAATCTTTAGAACAACCATGTTCAATAAGGGCTTCACAGATATCTTTTAAACCCAGTAAGCCCATATAAATCACCAGTGTTTGATTAGGATTTACTAGGCCTTCCCAATTTAAATTTATTTGGTTATCTTTATAGTGGCCGGTGACAAAAGTACATGATTGTGCGTATTGACGGTGGGTCAGTGGAATTCCGGCATAACTGGCACAACCGGATGCAGCAGTGATTCCGGGAACCACTTGGAAATTGATGTTATTTTCCATTAACGTCTCAATTTCTTCACCGCCTCGGCCAAAAATAAATGGATCGCCCCCTTTGAGACGTACAACACGATTTCCTTCAAGGGCAAGTCTTGTGAGGAGTTGGTTAATGGATTCTTGTGGAAGGGTGTGTTGGTCGCGTTGTTTTCCAACATATATTTTTTGTGCATCACGTCGAATAAGGTTAAGGATATCCTCTGAAACCAGGCGATCGTAAACAACAATATCAGCTTGTTGGATGAGTCTTAAGGCTCTTAGAGTAAGAAGGTCTGGGTCTCCTGGTCCTGCGCCCACAAGATAAACTTCACCACGTGTGTTGGAGTCGGTAGCGTAGGCAAGGATTTTTTCGTCCAGAGCGTCTTCAGCTTTTTTATCTTGTCCTGCAAAAATCAACTCAGCGATACCCCCTTGGAAGGCCTGTTCCCAAAAAAAACGACGATGTTGAGGGTTTTTGATATGTGCTTTGACTTTGTTTCGATAATTTCCAGCCAGTTCAGAAAGACGACCATAACCAGAAGGAATGAGTGTTTCTATGCGTGTCTTTAACAGTCGAGCGAGCACGGGTGCTGTTCCCCCTGAAGAAATAGCGGCAATGATTGGGGAACGATCAATAATAGCAGGAAAAATAAATTGACATAATTTAGGGTTATCAACGACATTCACTAAGATGTTAAGTGTGTTGGCTGTATCGGCAACAAGTTCATTAATGGTTGGGTTATTAGTCGCAGAAACAATGAGCCGAAAACCTTGAGCATCACTCAGGCCTTCGAATTCTTTTTTGATCAGCGTTAGGGCTAATTTTTTTTCAAGGGATTTAACGGTTGTAGAGAACGATGGGGCCACTACGGTGATCAAAGCACCGGACTTCGACAGGATTTCAATTTTACGGGCGGCTATTTCACCCGCGCCGACGATAAGACATTTTTGTTGTTTAAGGCGTAAAAAGACAGGAAAAAATTGCATGGGTTAACCTAAGAGTATTTTGTAAATGGTTATGGTTTATAATAAATTATTATTCACGGTGACATGAAAAAATATGCTTGCTTTTGATTACGATTATGATGTTGATGCGAGTGGTTTGAATTGCCCGCTCCCATTGTTGCGACTAAAAAAGGCGTTGATAGCAATGTCCTCTGGTGAAGTGGTGCGTGTGATCGCTACCGATCCTGCCGCACATTTGGATTTTGGCGTTTTTGCTGAGCAATCAGGTAATCCTTTACTTGAGGTGGCTAAATCTGGAGACAAGCAGGTTTTTTATTTTCAGAAAAAATAAGTTCTTAAGTGTTGGCTTAGGTGCACTCACGGAGGCTGATAATAGGCCATTTTTGTTGCTCTGCAGCGTTTCTCAATTGATCGTCAGGATCAACAGCAACAGGATTATCGACGGTGTTTAATAAGGGTAGGTCGTTATGGGAATCACTGTAAAACCAACTATCGGTCAGATTTATTTCTGATGTTTTAAGCCACTCGTTGAGTAATTTTACTTTACCCTCTTGAAAGCAAGGGATGCCCGCAACTTGTCCAGTAAAACGTCCTTGTTTAAATTCAGGCACCGTAGCCAGAAGGTTGTCGATACCATACAAGTTGACGATAGGTTCAGTGACAAATTTATTGGTGGCTGTGATGACGATGAGTGTGTCACCTTTTGATTTGTGGTGTTCTATTAATGTTTTTGCAGGTGTGAGTAGAATGGGCTTGATGACTTTTTCAATGAATTGTGCTCTGAGTCTAAAGAGATGATTGATGTTAATATCGGCCAGTGGTTTGAGTGCAAAGGCTAGGAATTCATTGATATCAAGTGTTCCGAGTTTATAATCCTCATAAAAATGCTGATTGGCTAATTCATAGAAGGTGCTGTCGACCATGCCTTGGGAAACTAAAAATTGTCCCCATAAAAAATCGCTATCATCGGCTAATAAGGTATTGTCTAAATCAAAAATGACTAAGCTCACGTAAAAAGTCCTGTGGTAGTGAATAAAAATTAGCACTATACATAATCTCTTTTATTATGAAACAATGTAAAGTGATTTAAAGGTTTCTTTGATACCTTATTATAACAATAAGCGTTCGATAAAAAGAGGGGTTGGAAGGTATTAAAATGATTGATTCGAATGGATATCGAGCCAATGTTGGCATTGTTATTTGTAATGATGATGGTAAATTATTTTGGGCAAAACGGGTTGGTGCAGACGCTTGGCAGTTTCCGCAAGGCGGCATTAAATTCTATGAAGACCCAGAAACGGCAATGTATAGAGAACTTGAGGAAGAGGTTGGGCTAACGTCTAAAGATGTACAGGTGCTGGGTCGTACGAGATATTGGTTACGTTATGATTTACCAGAACATTATATTCGAAAGAAATCAAAACCGTTATGTATTGGACAGAAACAAATTTGGTTTCTTTTACGGTTGCTTGGTTCTGAGGATGCCATTGTTTTGAATGGACATGAGAGCCCTGAATTCGATGATTGGTGTTGGACTGATTATTGGGAGCCGCTGGAAGGGGTTGTTTATTTTAAACGGTGGACTTATCAGCGGGCATTACAAGAACTGGGGAGTTTGTTAGTTGGAAATGCAAACCCTGTACGTGCTGAGGGTTATTTGTCTAAATCCATAGACGGTCAAATAAGTTCATTGAGGCGTTAATTGCCTGGGGTTAGTGTGTGCACGGTTGATGTTATTTCACCGTTTGGAAACAAGGTGACCGAACGATAACAGGGGGGTTCTTTGGTAATGGCAAAGTGGTTACTGTTGGGCTTGAATTGATAACACGTTGACGGTGTTCCTAGAATAGTGGTGCCAGTCGTGTGTGTTTCTGGCGTTTGGTGAGTGTGCCCAAAGAGAATTAGTTTGATGCTGTTGTAGTTTTTGAGTGTGTTTAAGAATTGTTCACTTTGTTCTAGTTGCATATGATCCATCCATGAACTTCCCGTTGGAATGCAATGATGGTGGAGTGCTATAACGGAAAAGTAGTCCTTTGAACTTCTCAAAGTATCCTGTAAGAAAGCCATTTCTGGAGCGGCAATCATGCCTTGTTTTTCGCCTACAATTTGACTATTCAAAGCAATTATTTGCCAGTTACCGAGGCGTGTGAGTTTGTTACAAGTCATCGGTGGTTGGGAAAATATTTTCATCATGACCGGATAGTTGTCGTGATTCCCAGGCAAACAAACGATCGGAATTTGATACCCCGAGAGTCGCTCTTTCAGACGATTATAAACGGTGTCAACAGGGTCTTCTGCTAGATCACCAGTGAGAAGGATTAGATCAATAGCAGGGTGTGTTTCGATGGCTTGCTTGAACACCTTTAAGAAGGATTGTTCGGGGCAAATATCATGAACGTATTTTTCTGGTTGTGCAAAAAGGTGTAAATCGGAAAACTGTAGTAATGTGAATGCATCCTTTTTTATGGTTGCCCGCATGAGAAGATTACCTAACCTGTTTGTGAAGTATTTTAGCTTTTCTTTCAATCTGTTGTGGTTTGATGCCGATTTCAGCGATAGAGGCTAGGTCTACTTCTAGGAAACCATGCTCAAAAAACCAATGGGAGGATTGCGTAGAAAAGGCAATCACCTGACGAAGTTTTTTTTGTTTTGCTTGGGTTAGCGTGTGGGACAGTAGTTGTTGGCCGCGCGCAGCATGCTGATAGTTTGGATGTACTGCCAAGCAAGCGACTTCAGCTATAGTCGTGTTGGGGAATGTGTTTAAAGCAATGCAGCCAATAATCAGGCCATCTCTTTCTAGAATTGAATAATTTTCAATATCTATTTCAATGTGTTCGCGAGAACGCTTAATCAGTTTATTTTCGGCTTCTAAAGGTCTGATGAGATCAAGGATTCCAGGGATATCATGGGTCGTGGCGGTTCTCAGTTTTTCATAAGAATTGGCGCTGATTAAAGTGCCGACCCCATTTCTGGAAAATAATTCTAGCAGTAATCCGCCTTCTAAATGGCGGTTAATGAGGTGAACTCGGTCAACATTTTCTTCACAGGCTTTTATCGCCGCGGTCAGTGACGGTTTGAGGCTATGGTTAGATGCTTTGGTTAAAAAAGCACTGGCTTCTGAAACGGTGAGTTGAGGGATGAGTTGTTGGGTGGTCTCATTCAAGCAGTTCTCTTCGGTCATTAAAATGAGTTTATCGGCTTGTAATGCTATGGCAACGTCAGTGGCAACCGCTTCAGCAGATAGATTGAATACGTCTCCTGTGGGGGAGTAGCCAATAGGAGAAATGAGTACAACGTTATGTTGCTGAAGGTGAGCATTAATAGCCGTACTGTCGATACGTCGAACCGTCCCCGTAAAACAGAAATCAGTACCATTGAGAATGCCGATGGGCTTAGCGGTGACAAAATTCCCTGAGGTTACTTTTATTTTAGCGCCAGACATGGGGGAATTAGCCAGTCCCATAGACAGTAATGCCTCTATTTCAACTCGAGCATGGCCGGCTGATTCTTTAACATATTGTAAGGTGGTGCTATCCGTGATGCGGTGCAGACCGACAAAAGTAGAGTGCTGGTTATTTTTTTTTAGACGTTGTTCTATTTGAGGGCGGATGCCATGAACTAAGACAAGTCTGATACCTAAGCTGTTTAAGAGTGCAAAATCATGTACGTGATTTGCAAAAGATTTACTTTGAACGGATTCCCCACCGAAGAAAATGACAAACGTTTTATTTCGGTGGGCATGAATATAAGGTGAAGAATCACGAAACCAATTGATAAAAGAGGCTTGTTGTGTCGAGGGTTCAGGCATGGGCTTTTAAGGAGTTGCGATAGATAACATTATTCAAAGCGATCGGTCACTGCGCCTTCAGAGGCTGAGTTAACCAGTTTGGCATATTTTGCTAAAACACCACGCGTGTAACGAGGAGCCGGTGCTTGCCAGCGTTCGAGGCGACGATTTATTTCATGTTCGTTTAAATCAATATGTAGAATATTTTTTTCAGCATCGATCGTGATAGTGTCGCCATCTTCAACAATAGCAAGTGGGCCACCAACATAAGCCTCAGGAGTGATATGGCCAACAACAAAACCATGGGTGCCGCCTGAAAAACGACCGTCAGTAATTAAAGCAACATCTTGCCCCAGACCTTTACCCATAACAGCTGAGGTCGGTGAAAGCATTTCACGCATACCTGGGCCACCTTTGGGGCCTTCATAGCGAATGACAATAACGTCGCCTTTAATAATATCCCCATTTAAAACGCTTTGTAGGGCCTGTTCTTCACAATCAAAAACTTTTGCAGAACCTGTGAAAGTCAGTCCTTCTTTACCCGTTATTTTCGCGACAGCTCCTTCGGCAGCAAGATTGCCACGTAGAATGACTAAATGGCTATCGGATTTGATTGGATTGTCTAGTGGTCGAATCATGTCCTGATTTGGGGGGTAGGGGGCCACATTAGCGAGGTTTTCTGCCAAGGTTTTGCCGGTTACGGTTAAGCAGCCGCCGTGCAGTAAGCCGTGGTCGAGTAAAATCTTCATGAGCGGTTGAATGCCGCCAATTTCAATCAGTTCAGCCATCTGATAGCGACCGCTCGGTTTTAAATCTGCAACCATTGGAACTCTTTTTCCAATGCGGGTAAAGTCATCTAGAGTGATATCAACGTCAGTGGCGCTGGCCATGGCTAGAATATGCAATACGGCATTGGTGGATCCTCCCAACGCTATGATAACGGTAATGGCATTTTCGAATGCCTGTTTAGTCATAATGTCACGCGGCTTAATGTCATTATTTAATAGCTTTAGTACGGCTTTCCCGGCGCGTTCGCAGTCCATTTTTTTGTCGTCTGAGATCGCTGTTTGGGCTGAACTATTGGGTAGGCTCATACCTAATGCCTCAATGGCTGAAGCCATCGTGTTAGCCGTGTACATGCCGCCGCATGATCCAGCACCAGGGATAGCTTTGCTTTCAATAGCAGACAGTTCAGCATCATCAATTTTGTTGTTAGCGCGTTGGCCGACGGCTTCAAAAACAGAAACCACGTCGAGTTTCTTTTTGTTATGGCAGCCGGGCATGATAGTTCCACCGTAGACAAAAATGGCTGGACGATTTAAGCGGGCAAGGGCAATCATACAGCCAGGCATATTCTTGTCACAGCCACCAATAGCAACAACGCCATCGAAACCCTGGCAGCCGACAACGGTTTCAATTGAGTCGGCAATAACTTCTCTGGAGACTAATGAATATTTCATGCCTTCAGTGCCCATAGAAATACCATCTGAAATGGTTATGGTATTAAAAATAACGGCTTTGCCATCAACGGAATTAATACCAGCGGCAGCATAATCGGCTAATTTGTTAATGTGCATGTTACACGGAGTAACCATGCTCCATGTAGAAGCGACACCTATTTGTGGTTTAGAGAAGTCGTTGGTCGTAAATCCTACAGCATGAAGCATAGCGCGACTAGGGGCGCGTTCCATTCCATCTACTATTTTGGAAGAGAATGTTCTGTTATTTTTGTCAGCTGAATTTGTCATGGCCTGATGTCCTAAGTAATCTATTGGGAGGTGGGCAGTTTATAAACTGTCCCAGCTATTAGTGCGTTTATGCCAGCTTATTTTGGGAATAAGCAAGCCAAAAAATATGCCAAAAAAAGCAAGAATGCCACCGTAAAGGAACCAATCTTGGTTTGCACTATCTTGTAATGTTTGTGTTTCTCTTTTAAGTTTTTCGTTTTCGCGTTCAATATTAACTAAACGTTCTTGGAATTGGTCGCGTTGTTGTTTTAAGAGAATGGCATTGGCTGCAGTTTGTTTGATTTCAGCGAGCTCATTGCTGAGGCGTATTTTTTCTTTGGCGAGTGTGTTATTTGATTGGGCATTTTTTTTATTCGACGCCGAAAGTGTGGTTAATGTTTGTTGTGCGGTTTTAAGGTCTGATTGTAATTGTGCATTGTTTTTCTTTACGTCATTCAGTAACCAGCGCGCAGTGGGTTGCTTTTTGGTGTAACGCGTTAGGATGTAGCCAGTTTGGTTTTCGTTGATTTGTACGGCGGTATAGCCGGTGTCTGCATTGTGATTAACAACCTCTAGTGGTGATCCACTGGGGAGCATTGTGAGGATTTTGTGTTGTGTGCTCATTCCGCTACGAACCTCTATTTTTAATGTATCAGTGACGTAAACAGTTTCAGCGAAAACGTTATAAGCGTTACTTAACAAAAGAGCGAGTAAAAGTATTTTTTTTATCATCGTTGTTTTAGGGTTGACGTCTGCGTAGGAGTACAAGTTTTTATCATACTTGATTTTAGGGCATTAATAATTCCAGAAGCGCTTTTTGAGCATGTAATCTGTTTTCGGCCTCATCAAAAACCACGCTTTGTGGTCCGTCAATAACGTCAGCATCAACTTCTTCTCCTCGATGTGCGGGTAGACAGTGCATAAACAAGGCCTCAGGATGGGCATGGTCCATTATCTGATCGGTTACAGCAAAGTTGGCAAATGCTTGTTGACGTTGTTGTTGTTCTTGTTCTTGCCCCATGCTGGCCCAAACATCAGTCACAATTAAATCTGAATTTTTGCTGGCAGTTAAGGCGTCTGGAAATAATGTTATATTTGATTGCGCCGATTCCATTAGGGTGTCATCAGGACGGTAATCTGTTGGGCAAGCAATGTTAAGCTTAAAGTTGAGTATTTTGGCTGCGTTGATATATGAATTGCACATATTGTTTCCATCACCAATCCAGGTGACTGTTTTTCCAGTAATGTCGCCACGGTGTTCAAAATAGGTTTGCATGTCAGCAAGAAGTTGGCACGGGTGGAGTAGGTCTGTTAAGCCGTTGATAACGGGAACGCTCGAGAACTGGGCAAATGTTGTGACAGTTTTATGGTGGTGTGTTCTGAGCATGATCGCATCAACCATACTCGAGATAACACGGGCACTATCTTCTAACGGTTCGCCACGGCCTAGCTGGGTATCTTTAGGAGATAAAAAAATGGCGCTACCACCAAATTGAATCATGCCGGTTTCAAAAGAAATTCGTGTCCGGGTCGATGATTTCTCGAAAATCATGCCTAATACTTTATTTTTTAAGGGTGTGTAGTCAGGGTCTCGATGCTGCTTAAGTTCGATAGCACGGTAGATGAGTTGCTTAAGTTCTGTAGTCGTTAAGTCAGCTAGGCTGATAAAATGTCTTGGAGTCATGGGTTTTGAAGTAAAGAATTAGAGAGGTCGAGTGTTTTCGACAAGGACTTGAATCGTGTCGGCTAATAAAATAATTTGTTCGTCAGAAATAATCAGTGGCGGTAGCAGTCGAATGACTTTTTCTGCCGTAATATTGATCAGGACTTTTTGATCGAGCGCTTCTTGAGTTAAAGCCGGGCAAGGTTGGGTCAGTTCAATGGCAATCATCAAGCCTTGGTGACGAATTTCAGCCACAAGGGGGTGACGATTTAGGCGTTTGCTAATTTCATCGACAATTTTGTTGCCTTGGGTTACAGCGGCTTGAATTAAATTATCTTTCTGCATCACATCGAGTACGGATAATGCGGCGCGACAAGCTAATAAATTGCCGCCAAAGGTAGAGCCATGTTTTCCAGCGGTTAGAAGTTGTGCGGCTTTTCCGGTTGCTAAGCAGGCGCCGATAGGAACGCCATTGCCTAATGCTTTAGCTAAAGTGCAAATATCAGGCAATATGTCGTTATGCTGATAGGCTAAAAAACGACCGGTTCTTCCTATCCCTGTTTGGATTTCATCAAGGATAAGCAATAGCTTGTGTTGGTCACATAACTGGCGAAGCTTGTTAAGGTAATTGGGCGCTGGAATGTTGACCCCGCCTTCACCTTGGATAGGTTCAGCCATAACGGCAACAATGTCTGGGTTGTCGGCAATAACTTTTTCAATAGCAGATAGATCATTAAACGGGACGTGTATGAACCCGTCCACCAATGGAGTAAACCCCTCATGTACTTTGGGGTTGCCCGTGGCACTCAGTGTCGCTAATGTACGGCCATGGAAACTATTGTTCATGACAATAATGGTTGGTTGCGCAATGTCTTGTGAGTGGCCATAAAGACGTGCCAGTTTAATAGCAGTCTCATTTGCTTCAGCACCTGAGTTGCAGAAGAAAGCATTACTCATTCCAGAAAGTTGCGCTAATTGATTAGCCAGCTCGCTTTGTAACGTTATTTCATAAAGGTTAGAGGTATGCAATAGCAGCCGACTTTGTTCCGCAATAGCTTGGTGAATGGCTGGGTGGGCATGGCCTAGATTACAGACAGCAATGCCAGAGAGCGCATCAAGGTAGCGAACATTATTTTGATCCCATAGCCAGGCGCCTTGTCCTCGAGTAAAACTGACAGGTAGTCGTGCATAGGTTGGCATAATAGCGTTGGTCATAAGTGTTTCACCAATCTTACTTCTTTATCTATAGAAGTTTAAAAAACCCTTAATTATATAGGTATAGATTTAATAATTCAGTAAGTAAATGGCTGGTTGAGTGGGATATATTGAGTTTTTTAATTATTTTTTGATAGAATGCCCTTTTTAGGAGTGAAAAAATGGAAGTAAACGAAAGAATTAAAGAGCAGTTAGAGACCAATCCTATTATGCTTTATATGAAAGGAACGCCTGATTTTCCACAATGTGGGTTTTCAGGACAGACTGTTCAAGTGTTAAAGGCTTGCGAGGTAAAGTTTTCTCATACGAATGTTTTTGAAGATCTTGAGATTAGAGAAGGGTTGAAAATATATTCGCAGTGGCCAACTTATCCGCAGTTGTATGTTGACGGTGTTTTGGTCGGCGGTGCTGATATTGTGATGGACCTTTATCAAAAAGGTGAATTGCAGACTTTGTTAGCTAATGCCGGTCAGTCTACCTAGTTGTTCTTCAAGGAGAGAGGGTAAGACACCTTGTTTCAAGAGATAGAGCTGCATTTTGCGGCTACTTTTGAGCCTCAAGGTTGGACAGAGTTTGCCAACGGTTCACAATGCGGCAAAATAATTCAGCGGTTTGTTGCGCATCATAGAGAGCAGAGTGCGCTTTGTCATTATCCCATGCGAGCCCTGCCTTCTTAGCTGCTTTTGCGAGCACGGTTTGGCCGTACGCAAGACCGCCAAGCGTTGCTGTATCAAATGAGCTAAAAGGGTGAAAAGGGCTTCTTTTGATGTTTGAGCGGTGTAAGGCGGCATTTAAAAAACTTAAATCAAAGGCTGGGTTGTGCCCCACAAGGATGGCGCGGGTGCACTCATTGCGTTTAACGGCTTCCTTAATGGGCTTGAAGATTTCTTGCAGTGCAGTTTTTTCTGCGATAGCCATTCGAAAGGGGTGGAAAGGCTTGATGCCGGTAAAATCAAGAGCGGCTTGGTCGAGTTCGGCGTTGTCAAAAGGAATGATGGCTTTTGAATGGCTTTCTGTAATCGTTAATTGCATGTCTTCATTGTATTCAACGACAATGGCTGCAATTTCTAATAAAGGATTTTTCTTGGGGTTGAAACCGGCAGTTTCTATATCAACAATAACAGGAAGGTAGCCACGAAAACGTTCATTGAGGGGCTGTTTTTTTGCATTCATAGCGTATTTAGGGAGTTGTCGAGTTGGCTTAAGGCAATGTTGAATAGAGACTTGATCGTCTTGGATAGTGTCGAAAAAAAAAGCATTTTGTGCTATGTTAACGTTTATTACACGATATTACATGAAACTTTTAGGTGTTTGCGCAATGAAAATGAATAATACAGGTGCTAGTTGGTTGACTGCTGGGGTGCTGGCTTTTTTTATGCTGGTGGGTTCAGGTAACGTTTTAGCCGACGATCCGATGGAAGATTGGAACCGCGATGTTTTATCCTTCAATGATGGCTTAGATAATTATTTTCTAACGCCGGTCAGTGAAGGCTATCAGTGGGTGATGCCTGATTTTGCAGATACAGGGGTCAGTAATTTTTTCAGCAATCTGGCTGATGTCGGTGTTTTTATCAATGACCTTTTTCAATTGAAACTAGTGCAGGGTGGGTCGGATTTGGGTCGCTTTTTAGTGAACTCAACCGTTGGAGTCGGTGGCTTTATTGATGTAGCAACGATGATTGATTTACCTAAGCATCAAGAAGATTTTGGTCAGACCCTAGCTTTTTGGGGAGTATCGTCAGGTCCTTATATGGTTGTGCCTTTTGTGGGCCCCTCCTCGCCACGTGGGATTGTCGGTCTGATAGGTGACATTGCGATGCACCCATTATCTTATATCGGTATTCCAGCTGCGAGTTTTGGTGCAGGTGCATTGATGACGCTTGATGAAAGTTCAGATAACTTAAGTACGCGGAAAATTGCTGAAGAAGCGGCCTTGGATCGTTATTCGTTTTTGAAAGATGCTTATTTACAAAAGCGGCAGTTTTTGATTTCAGATGGTGACATGCCAGATGATTTTGAAGTTTTGATTGATATGGAGTAACGAGAGCGTCAACGTTTTATTTTGATTGATTGTCAAGGGGTGTGTTTTAAGCTAACACGCCCCTTTTTTTGAGTTATATCATTTTCCAGGTACAGTGTTGGCCTGCATTGAGCGGTATAATTTCGTGCTCATCTGACGGGTAGGCTGTAGGAATGGCCCAGTTTTCTTTAACGAGGCAAAGTGTTGACGTATTCCGGGGGAGTTGATAGAAATCAGCGCCAAAATGACTGGCAAACCCTTCTAGCTTTGAGAGTGCACCGGCTTGTTCAAAAATTTCGGCATAAAATTCAATAGCCGCATGGGCGGAAAAGCAGCCGGCACATCCACAGCTTGATTCTTTAAGGTGTCTTAGGTGTGGAGCACTATCCGTCCCTAGAAAGAACTTAGGATTGCCACTGGTTGCGGCGGCGACTAGCGCTTGACGGTGGCTTTCTCGTTTGATGACAGGGAGACAGTAAAAATGGGGTTTAATGCCGCCGACTAAAAAAGCATTTCGATTAAACATAAGGTGTTGAGGCGTAATCGTGGCGGCAACGTGTTGAGGTTGTGTTTGAATGAAATGAACAGCTTCTTTTGTTGTGATGTGTTCGAGTACGATGCGTAATTCAGGAAATTTTTGAGTTATAGTGGTTAAGTGGCGATCAATAAAAACTTTTTCACGGTCGAAGATATCAATATCACTGTCGGTGACTTCACCATGAACCAGCAATGGAATAGCCAGCTTCTGCATGGTTTCTAGCAACGGGTATGTTTTTTCTACTTGTGAGATGCCTGATTGAGAATTAGTGGTGGCACCGGAAGGGTACAATTTAAAACCATGGACGTGCTCGGATTCAGCGGCGTCATGAATGTCTTTTACTGAGGTGGTGTCAGTTAGGTACAGAGTCATTAAAGGATTGAAGTCACTGCTTTCAGGCAGTGCGTGAAGAATTTCATTGCGATACTGAAGTGCTTGAGAGACCGTTGTTACTGGCGGATTCAGGTTAGGCATAATAATGGCTCTTTTGAAGCGTTTAGCCGTGTGTGAAATAACAGTTTTTAGTAATTGTCCTGATCGCACATGGATGTGCCAATCGTCCGGGGTGGTAATGGTTATCTTATTCATAACACCTTGTTGTTTAAGCGGTAGGTTGAAATTGTTTGTGTGCCTGCGGTGTAACTTGTTCAGGTTAAAATTTACCGGTTAACAACGCAGACTAAAATAAATGATCTTTTCTTTCGATAGTCCCTTTGAAAATATTAAGGTGGCTGAATAAGTTTTTGGGCGCGAGGCTTGTGTGCATGACGAGCTTAGTGCGAATGACCGCGGCAACCAGGAATCCTGCTATGCGGGGTGCCCATATGGGTTTGGTTTCGGATAAAAAAAGAAAGTTATCAATCCACGCCCATGCAAATTGTATAGCAAAGAAGGTGACGGTGTTGATGACAACCCATTTGAATAAGTTGGGTGTACCCGTGCGAACGCCCCCTTGATAGGTCCAGCACAGGATGTAAATAGTTATTAAGGCATTGATCATGATTGAGGCTCCTGGTTTGTTTACGGTGTTGGTGGCTGAAAAATATGATTTTACAGACAGCAGTGAAGCTATTCGCTAATAATATAACTGATTTCAGCAACTAAGCCATCCCTTAGCAGGGCATTTTTTTGTTGTGGTGAGGCAAGTGTTTTTACTGTGACGTGCTGGGCAAATGGGTGTTAACTTGGCGTGAGCTATGCTATCATCATGATTTTTCAAGGTTTTGACGTGTTTTAAGTACTAAGTGAGTCCCGCCACCTGAACGATTTAATACATGCGTTGTCAGTTTTCTTGTTGTTTATCCGCTTGAGAGGGTAGACGATTAATTTAAATTTTGGAGTTACAAATGCCTATTTATGAATACAAATGCGACCTTTGTGGTAATGCGCATGAGGCCTTGCAGAAAATGAATGCTGAGCCGTTAACAGACTGTCCGGGGTGTCAAAAACCGGGCTTGAAAAAAATGATTTCAGCGGCTGGTTTTAGATTAAAAGGTACCGGGTGGTATGAAACTGATTTTAAAGGAAAACCTAAAACCGAAAAATCCACTACCGGACATTCCGCCAGTTGTGGGGAAAAATCTGGCGGTTGTGGGCACTAGTTTAACCGCGTGTTGTTTTGACCGTTGAGTGAATGTAGTAAGGATTATTTTGTTGTTTGGCTTGCGTCCAAGATTTTTAAGGTCTGTACTTGCAATAGTTAGGCTAAAAAAGTAACATCGACGCTTTTTTTGATTAGGTAAGAGAGCATTATGCGTACCCACTACTGTGGTGAAGTTAACCAGAAACATTTAGAGCAGAACGTAACCATATACGGGTGGGTGCATCGACGCCGCGATCATGGTGGTGTCATCTTTATTGACCTTAGAGATAGAGAGGGCTTGTTACAGATAGTTTTTGATCCGGATTCGCCTGAAACCTTCATGCTTGGCGAGAGCGTGCGCAGTGAGTATGTTCTTTCGATTGAAGGCGTTGTCCGTCCAAGACCAGAAGGAACCATTAATCCTAATATGGCAACGGGGGAAATCGAGGTTTTGGTGACCAAGGCTGAAGTATTAAATGCCTCTGAGACACCGCCCTTTCCTATTGAAAGTGATATTGAAGTTAATGAAGAAATGCGTTTGCGTTACCGCTACTTAGATTTACGGCGAACCGAAATGCTAAATAAAATGCGCTTTCGACGTGATGTTACTAAGTGTTTAAGGAATTTTCTGGATGCGCATCGATTTTATGAGATTGAGACACCTTATTTAACCAAAGCAACACCCGAAGGGGCGAGAGATTATATTGTCCCAAGTCGGACGCATGAGAATGCTTTTTTTGCTTTGCCTCAGTCGCCTCAGCTTTATAAACAGTTGTTGATGATTTCTGGTATGGATCGTTACTATCAAGTGGTTCGTTGTTTTCGCGATGAGGATTTACGCGCGGACCGCCAACCAGAATTTACCCAGTTAGATATTGAAACGTCTTTCATGAATCAAGACGAGATCATGGCCATTATGGAGCAAATGATTCGCGATTTATTTGCTGAGACATTGAACGAGTCTTTGCCGGAGTCATTCCCTCAAATGACTTATGAGGAATCTATGCGGCGCTATGGGACGGATCGTCCTGACCTTAGGATACCTTTAGAATTAGTCGATATTGCTGACGAAATGAAGGCCGTTGAATTTAAGGTGTTTTCTGGGCCTGCAAATAACCCTTTAGGACGTGTGGCGGCGTTGAGGTTTCCTCAAGGGGCGAAATTGTCACGCAAAGAAATTGACGGGTTAACAAAATTTGTGGGTATTTATGGTGCTAAAGGGTTAGCCTATATTAAGGTTAATGACCGTGCTGCCGGCATGGCAGGACTGCAGTCACCTATTTTAAAATTCATACCCGATGACGTGGTTGAAAAAGTGTTGCTCAAGGTGGGTGCTGAGACCGGTGATTTGGTTTTCTTTGGGGCAGATAAGACAACAGTGGTTAATGATTCACTCGGTGCCTTGCGTGTTAAGCTGGGCAATGATCATGGCTTAATTGAAGGGAAATGGAAGCCGGTTTGGGTTGTTGATTTTCCAATGTTTGAACGTTCGGATGAAAAGGAAAATTGGCATGCTATCCATCATCCTTTTACAGCACCCAGTTGTGACCGTGAAGTGATGCTAGAGAATCCGGGCGCGGCTTTGTCAAAAGCTTATGATCTTGTTTTGAATGGCAGCGAAGTGGGTGGCGGTTCTATTCGTATCCACAACAGTGAGATGCAACAAACTGTATTTGATTTATTAGGCGTGGGTGCTGAAGAAGCGCGGGAAAAATTTGGTTTCTTACTTGATGCCTTGACGTTTGGTTGTCCCCCGCACGGCGGTATTGCATTTGGCGTTGATCGATTGGTGATGTTGATGACCGGTTCAGCATCGATTCGTGATGTTATTGCTTTCCCTAAAACACAAACAGCAGCATGCCCATTAGTTAACGCTCCTGCGCCAGTGAGTGATAAGGATTTAAAAGAACTGGGTATAAAACTACGATCTAAACCGAGAGTAGAGAGTCCCAAAGGTAGTTGAGTGTTATGACAAATGTAGCTTATCCAATTCAAGACTATGCGCTTCTGGATGATATGGAGTGTGCGCGACGGATTTTTCAGGCCAAAGAGCAGCTGGGGCGACGATGTGTCATTTTGGGACACCATTATCAACGTGATGAGGTGTTTAAGTTTGCGGATCTTTCGGGAGATTCGCTGAAGTTATCCAGAAATGCAGCAAAATCAGAAGCAGACTATATTGTCTTCTGTGGTGTTCATTTTATGGCAGAAGTGGCAGATATTTTATCTCGCCCTGAACAAATTGCAATTCTACCTGATTTAGCGGCAGGTTGTTCAATGGCTGATATGGCCAATCAATCTAATGTGCAAAAATGTTGGGAAGA
>DUCI01000056.1:0-13518 GCA_012959905.1 Methylococcaceae bacterium
CCGGCTGACTTGCCGACCAGCTAACCGCGGGCAACCCTAAAAAAAATACCACCACAAAAAATTTAAACTTACGCATGATTCCCCCTCAAAATACACCTCAAACCGAATAAATAGATAGCTTTATTCTATAACCGTCAAACCGCCCATATACGGCACTAAGACTTCAGGTATGTGGATATGGCCCTTAGCGTCTTGACAATTCTCCATGACGGCCACCAACGTTCGGCCGGCCGCCAACCCTGAGCCATTCAGGGTGTGCACCAATTCAGGCTTACCGGTTTCAGGATTACGCCACCGCGCCTGCATCCGGCGGGCCTGGAAATCACCAAAATAACTGCACGACGAAATCTCCCGATACTTCTGCTGCCCGGGCAACCAAACCTCAAGGTCATAGGTTTTTCGTGCAGAAAAACCGGTGTCACCCGCACACAATAATACCTTCCGATACGGCAAAGCCAATAGCTTTAAAATATTCTCGGCGTGCTGGGTTAATTCTTCATGGGCCGCTTCTGCATCTTCTGCACGAACAATTTGCACTAACTCAACTTTTTCAAATTGATGCTGGCGAATAAGGCCTCTAACATCTTTCCCGTATGATCCCGCCTCACTGCGAAAACAAGGCGTTTGACAAACATACTTCAACGGCATTTTATCCGCCGCTATGATTTCATCACGCACACGATTGGTCACCGGAACCTCGGCGGTCGGGATTAAATACAGCGGCGTTTCACTGTCAATTTTAAACAAATCCTTTTCAAACTTAGGTAACTGTCCGGTCCCCTGCAAGGTCTCTGCATTGACCAAGAACGGCACATAGGTTTCTTCATAGCCGTGCTCTCGCCCATGCACATCCAACATAAACTGAATTAAAGCACGCTGTAGCCGAGCAATAGGGCCCGTTAACGTAACAAAACGAGCGGTCGCTAACTTTGCCCCTAATTCAAAATCCATACCGCCTAATTTAGCGCCTAGATCAACATGGTCTAGCGGTTCAAAATCAAAATCCCGTGGCTCGCCCCAACAATACAATTCGACATTATCAGACTCGTCACGCCCCTCAGGAACCGATTCATCAAGAATATTAGGCAAACTCAGAAAAAAAGCATTTAATTGCTCTTGAATTTCGTTCAGTGCTTGTTCCGCCTCTTTTAGCTGCTCACCCAATGACTGCACCGCCTCTAATAACGGCTGTATATCTTCTCCTTTGGCCTTCGCCTGACCAATGGCTTTAGACCGACTATTACGCTCATTTTGTAATTCTTGTGTTTTAACTTGCAAGGCTTTGCGCTGTGTTTCCAACGCACTGTATAGGTCAACATCTAACGCTAACTTTCGATGACTTAACGCGACTTTGACCGCATTAATATCTGCTCTTAATAATCGTGGGTCTAACATGTTATTCAACTACCTAAAAAAATAAAAAAGCCCTGTCGTGGCAGGGACAAAAAATGACACACCGCTGATGGCGAAAAATCGCCTTATACCCCTACATTTGTTTACCTGCTAACAAGCCTAAACTTAACATTGACCCGGTCAAAAATACATTACCGAAGAGTACGCTACCGACAAGATTCAAATTCTCCCCGAATGAAAAACCCTCTTCAATGAGTTGCATCATCAGATAAAGACTGGATAAGGTAATAAACAACCCGCCTAAAAGCACAACAGCAACCGCCTGATATTCAACGGTTAAGGCCACTTTATGCATTAAAGTGCCGGTCACCATACCCAATAAAAATGCCCCGATTGAATTCGTGATCAATAACCCATAAGGCACGGCCCAGTTCGTGCTGTGAAAAACACCCGAAGACTGTTGGAAAATTAATCTGCCCATCGATAACCCGATCCAAACCACTAAAATACAGACACTGACACTGACAAAGACATTCAATAACGCTTTAGTCAAATTACCTTGTTCCAATAAATAAAGTGTATCGAGAGAAAAGGTTGAAAAAGTTGTCAGCGAACCGAACACGCCGACTAAAATAGCTAAGCGGTATTCATCACCCAAAGCAACACGCTGAACCACCAAGGCTTCGGTCATCAGACCAATCAAAAAAGACCCGATAATATTAACCGCTAAGGTCCCGTAAGGAAAACCACGCCCTAACCACTGGTAAACGCCCGTTGATATCAAAAAACGCAACACCGCACCCAGCGCGCCCCCTAATGCTACGGCATAAAGCTGATTCATGAGGGTAACTTAATAAAATGCTGACGATAAAATTTCAATTCTTCAATCGATTCTAAAACATCGTCTAAGGCTTGATGATTACCTTTTTTAACAAAACCTTCCAATAATTCCGGCGCCCATCGTTGAGCAAGCTCTTTCAAGGTAGACACATCTAAATTCCGATAATGAAAAAAAGCCTCTAATTCAGCCATATAGCGCACTAAAAACCGCCGGTCTTGACCAATACTGTTTCCGCAAATCGGCGATTGATTGGCCCCAACCCATTGCGCTAAAAAAGCTAAGGTTTGTTGCTCGGCCATGGCCATGGTCACGGTACTGTGTTTAACCCGTTCAATCAATCCAGACTGGCCATGATGCAGTTGATTCCAGTCATCCATCGCATTCATCACCTCATCGGGCTGATGAATGGCTAACACCGGGCCTTCAGCCAAAATATTGAGTTGCGCATCGGTCACTACAGTCGCTATCTCTATGATAAAATCTACATCTGGGTTCAGCCCCGTCATTTCCAGATCGATCCAGATAAGGTTTTGAGGGTCTAATGCCATAAAATAATCCAATCTATAGATAAAGTTGCGACAAATTGTAGCATTGGCTAATCTTTATACCTAACTTTTTGAAATAACTTAAAGCAATTACCCATGAATACCTTTACTGTCATTTTCCTTATCGCCTTAGCCTTATCTTTTGGTACCCACTACTGGCTCTCAAAACGTCAGAGTCGCCATGTTGACCTACACCGCGGGAAAGTCCCTAAAGCTTTTAACGCAACGGTCACGCTTGAAGAGCACCAAAAAGCGGCTGATTACACGCTGGCTAAAGAAAAACTGGGGGGTTATGACCAGATTGCCGGTGTTTTTTTCTTGTTATTTCTTACCCTTGGCGGCGGCATGGATTGGTCGTTCACACTCTGGCAATCTTATGGCTATTCACCGATAACAACAGGACTGGGTGCCATCGTCACTATCTTTCTAATTATGCACGTTTTGGAATTGCCCACCAGCATCTACCAAACCTTTGTCATTGAAGATAAATTCGGCTTTAATCGCAGCACACCGCTTCAATTTGCTAAAGACCAATTCATTCAAATCTTTTTACTGTTACTCATCGGCCTGCCTATTCTGGCACTCATCCTTTGGGTGATGGATAGTGTGGGTACTTATTGGTGGCTATTGGCTTGGGCTATCTTGATGAGCTTTTCATTACTCATGAGCTGGTTATTTCCAACTGTCATTGCCCCTTTATTTAATAAATTTACCCCATTGGATGATGGCCCACTCAAGGACCGCATTCAACAATTACTTGAGCGCTGTGGTTTTAACAGCCAGGGCATATTTATTATGGACGGCTCTCGCCGCTCTGGCCATGGCAACGCTTATTTCACCGGCATCGGCAATAACAAACGCATCGTCTTTTTTGACACCCTCATTGAATCACTTGACGACGAAGAATTAGAAGCCGTTTTAGCCCACGAACTGGGCCATTTTAAATGCAAACACGTTATCAAAATGTTAGTGGCTTCTTCGATTATGACACTCGTCAGCCTCGGTGTTTTAGGCTGGCTCATTGAACAAGATTGGTTTTTTCAAGGCTTAGGAGTTTCTGAACCTTCTAACGCTTCCGCCTTGTTATTATTTATGTTAGTTTCTCCGGTATTTACTTTTTTCATTCAGCCCATCAGTGCCTTTTTTCAGCGTAAGTTTGAATTTGAAGCCGACGATTTTGCGGCTAACAATGCCAAAGCATCCATGCTGATCAGCGGCTTGGTTAAACTGTATCGTGAAAATGCCAACACCTTAACGCCTGACCCGCTTTATTCCGCTTTTCACTATAGCCACCCACCGGCGGCTATTCGCATTGCCCACCTAGACCCAGACGCCTTAAATGGCTGATCTTCTTGAGGGTCTGGTTATTTCTCATTTAGGCAAAGGACTTGCCATTGAACATGCCGGAAAAACCATTATCTGTCAAACCCGGCGGCAACTCGGTGTTGCCGCCGTCGGCGATCGGGTCTTGTGGGAAAGAACGGGGACTGATCAGGGCCGTGTTGCGGAACTGCTTCCTCGCCGCTCCGTCTTAACCAGGCCTGCCCGCCAAGGTAAAACACGCCCTGTGGCCGCTAACATTGACAAAGTCATCGTTGTCTTTGCCACTCACCCGAACTGCGATTTTTTACTCATTGACCAGTATTTAGCGGTTTGCGAAAACCGGAACATTAGTGCTGAATTAGTCTTTAATAAAATAGACCTGGCCCCGACCCCTGAACGTGACGTTATACTTGATGAATTAACACGCTACCAAGCAATGGGCTATCCCCTGCACTGTGTTAGCGCCACAACGGGCAAGGGCTTATCGACACTCACGACCACCTTGCTCAACCAAACGAGCATTCTCGCCGGTCAATCCGGTGTTGGAAAATCATCCTTAACCAATGCATTAATCCCTGATAAAGCCCTCAAAACCAACACCTTATCAGAAGCTAATTCACATGGCCGTCATACCACAACCGCGGCAACCCTTTACCACCTCCCTTCAGGAGGCGACCTTATCGACAGTCCGGGCGTGGCTATTTTTGGTCTTGCAGGACTTTCTGAAGCGCAGTTAGCGTATGGTTTTAGAGAATTCCAACCCTTTATTGAAGCCTGTCAGTTTAATGATTGCCAACACCAAAAGGATAAAGGCTGCGCCGTTCGACAAGCTGTTGAAGATCAAAGTATCAGTCAAACGCGTTACCAGCGCTACTTAAAATTAAAAGAGAAAATGAAGCTCTAACTTCAGTTGCACCCAGCGCTAACCGGGCGGCCAACACAGTTGACGACCACCGAGCACATGCAGATGCAGGTGATAAACCTCCTGACCGCCCTGATCATTACAATTAATCACCGTACGGTAGCCATTCTCCGCCAACCCTTGCTGATCTGCTATCAAGGCACAGCGCGTCAATAATTCACCTGCCAACGCTTTGTCAGACAGCCCGTTTAAAGTTGCAACATGTTGCTTGGGAATCACTAAAATATGCACCGGCGCTTGTGGATTAATATCCTTAAACGCTAAAACGTCCGCGTCTTCATAAACAATATCCGGCGCGATCTCGCCTTGAACCATTTTACAAAATAAACAATCACTCATTTCACACCGCCCTTTTATAATTCCCGACGCCCGTTAAAGGCATGCGCTAAGGTTCCGCCATCAATATATTCCAGCTCCCCCCCCATCGGTACACCATGGGCAATGCGGGTCGCGGTAATATTTTGCCGGCGCGCCATTTCACTAATAAAATGGGCCGTCGCTTCCCCTTCAACAGTCGCGTTCGTTGCTAAAATAACTTCTTTAACAACCCCTTCGGTTAACCGTTGCTCTAACAAACCGAAACCCAACTCATCGGGGCCAATCCCATCCAACGGCGAAAGTCTACCGTGCAAAACAAAAAACTTACCCCGAAACACCGCCGACTGATCAACAACCCAAACATCCGCCGGTGTCTCGACAACACATAAAATCGTTTCATCACGAGAAGCACTCGAACAAATAGTACAGACCTCATGCTCCGTCAGCGTTCGACATTCTTGACAATGACCGACTTGATCAATGCCCTTGAGTAATGTTTGGGCCAGATGAACAGCCCCTTGCTGATCTTTCTGCAACAAATAAAAAGCCATCCGTTGCGCTGACTTTGGACCCACCCCTGGCAAACAACATAAGGCTTGAATCAAGTCATGTAACAATCCTGACTGGTGCATTAAAACGGCATTTTAAATCCTGGCGGCATCGGAAAGCCCGCGGTCATTCCCGCCATTTTCTCCTGCTTTAATTTCGCAACTTTATTGACCGCATCATTGACAGCTGCCGCCACCAAATCCTCTAACATATCCTTATCATCGGTCACTAAAGAGTCGTCAATAGACACGCTTTTAACCGCTCGTTTTCCCGTCATGAGTACAGTGACCAAGCCACCACCCGACTCCCCTTTCACTTCCATTTGCGCCAATTCTGCTTGGGTTTTCTGGAAATTCTCCTGCATTTTCTGAGCTTGTTGTAACAAGCCCCCTAATTCATTTTTCATTACTTTTCCTCACTGCCTTTAACTGGCTCTATCGTTCCCGGTATAACGTGCGCTGAAAATCTGTCCTTTAACGCCCTTACCGCTTCATCATCGTCAATGGCTTGCTCTGCGGCTTGCTGTCGACTTTTTATTTGTTCATTAATTAAGACCGCCGGTGTTGTTGTATTCTCTAACGATTGAGTCTGAATTACCAATTTAATCGAACGCCCTAAATAACGCTCTAATGCCTTTAATAGAGATTGTTCGGTTTTTTTGCCGTGCAATTCTTTAAAGCGGACATCTAAGAGCAAATGGCATTGCGCCTCGGTCAGTGCGTTCAAAATACAATTATTCGCTAGCTGGCGCGCCATTCCACCCAAGTTCATGGCTGCAACCATAGCGACCCAATCGTTAATCTCAGAGACCTCAGGGGTCTCAGGGGCCTCGAAGACTTCTTCATCAGTTCCTGTAGCCGACGGAATCTGTTGCTCTGCTTCAGCGTCCGGTGCCCGTTCACAGGGTATTTGATCCGCTTCCAGCGGCCTAAAGGCCAACATTCGCAGTAATAACATTTCAAAGCCACTCCGTAGATCAACCGCTAACTGTAAGTCCTGCCGACCCGTTAAGGCAATCTGGTAATACAATTGCACCTCTTCCGGTGTAAAAGCACCCACCAATTCCTCCACCACCGCCCTAGATTCAGCAAGGGCTAAGGTTCCCGGAACGACTTGAGCCAGCGCGGTTCGGTGCAATAGCTGTATAACGCCATCACAGACTGAATCAAAATCAGAAGAGTACGCTGCAATCTCAGCCACTTTCTGTAAGGCCCCAGCCGCATCCTTCCTTGCCACCATTAATAACACCTCACCCACTGCTTGATGGCCTACCGCCCCCAACATAGATTGTACCTGCGCCACTGAAACTTGGCCTTCACCAAACACAATGGCTTGATCCAAAATACTTAGCCCATCACGCATACTCCCAGCGGCAACATGGGCAATTAACGCTAGCGCAGACTCTTCATAGCCAATTGATTCTTGGGTTAAGATAGTCTGCATTTGAGCCGTTAATTGATTAACCGTTAAATGCTTTAAACTAAATTGCAAACATCTGGATAAGACCGTGACCGGAATTTTCTGAGGATCGGTGGTCGCTAATAAAAACTTTACATGAGCAGGCGGCTCCTCCAAAGTTTTCAATAAGGCATTGAAACTGTGCCCCGATAGCATATGCACTTCATCAATCAAATAAACCTTATAACGCCCACGACTGGGTGCATATTGAATGTTATCAATCAAGTCCCGGGTATCTTCCACCTTGGTTCTTGAGGCGGCATCTATTTCTAAGAAATCAATATAGTTGTCCGCATCAATATCACGACAAACCGAACACTGCCCACAAGGGTTGGCCGCTTCAAGCGCCTCGCAATTGAGTGCCTTGGCAAGAACCCGAGCTATTGTTGTTTTACCCACCCCGCGCGTTCCGGTAAATAAATAAGCATGATGCAAACGGTCAAACTTCAGCGCATTCATCAATGACTGAACCACTGACTCTTGGCCAACAATCTGATTAAAATCCTGAGGTCGCCATTTTCGCGCTAACGCTTGATAAGTCATGACTGTTGAAAAGGGGACAAAATAGAACCCACAACGATAATGGGTGGTAACTGTGCCAGCCACATCCCGGCACACGAATAAGCTGCTGCCGCTGCTCCCTTCCGGGCCTGACGGGGTTTACAGCGTATCGTTGCGGGAGAACCGACACTGTTACCATAAAGACTTTCGAGTAATGTCCTCGAAAGGAAGGCAATTATGCTCGAATTTATTACAGAATTCAATAACCGTGTATTTTTTGTTTGAAATATATTCATATTCGCCGCCCTTAACTACTACACGCTACCCAAAACAGCTACGTTTGTAAAACTATTAACCCTGCTCACAACTGCAACCACTCAGTACGATTAACACCCATCAGTATCTCACTGACTGAACTGGCAAGCTTAGTGGCTAACCGTTCAAAAAATTGTGCTCTTGGCGTAAAATCTACCAATTTCTCTGCACCAATAATATCTTTTGCAACTGAACGATCATGGCCAATGCCATCGGCCAACCCTAACGCTATACTTTCCTGCCCGGTCCAAACCAAACCCGAAAACATATCCTCGGTCACTTTCAGTCGTTCACCCCGTCCCAATTTAACCGCATCAATAAATTGCTGATGAACTTGATCCAATAAATGCTGTGCATGTGCCTTTTCAACTTTATTAACCGGTGCAAAAGAATCCAACATGGCTTTATGCTTGCCCGCTGTCATAACACGACGCTCAACGCCTAATTTCTCCATGGTATTAACAAAGCCGTAGCCTTCCATAATGACACCAATTGACCCCACAATACTGGCAGGATGAACAAAAATTTTGTCCACAGCTGCGGCAATATAATACCCACCTGATGTACACATGTCGGTTACCACGGCATGAACAGGGATATGAGGGTATTGCTTTCTAATCGCTAAAATTTCCTCATACACATAAGCAGACTGCACCGGACTTCCTCCCGGTGTATTCAAGCGAATAATAATGCCTTGCGTCATTTCATCTTCAACCGCCGCATGTAACCCTTGAATAATACTCGCGGCATTCGCATCAGCACCCTGCATAATCATACCGGAGACATCAACGACCGCCGTATGCTTTTCAACACCCTGCAGACCAAAATTTATCCGCGGCCCCATACTCATAACGAGCAAAACCACCAAATAAGTCATCATCACGAGTTTAAAAAAGATTCCCCATCGCCGTGATCGACGTTGCTCGGTCACCCCAGCTAACGCTAGCTTTTCAATTAATGATTTTTCCCAAGCACTCTCATCGCCACTCGGCGAGTGTGTTTGCTTTGTGTTTTCCTCACTCATTTATCACCTTCATTACCTAAAATTTCAATTACCCAAACAGCATATAGCGTAAAAAGCGGCTTAAAGACACCCGTTTTTCTTAACCGCAATTACCTTAATCTTCTCAGTGTACATGCTTCTCGACCGCCATAGCCGCGAGAAAACGGAGCATACTATACCCCCATCACGCACCACTCTTTCTATCTATTGACCGTACAGGTCATAACCGAGACAACAACGCTGTTACTTTCGAAGGCAACTCGGCCGTCACCGTAAAAGGCTGTTCTGTGTCTGGGTGTTTAAAGGTCAATTGATGCGCATGCAACATTAATCGATCAAACCCGTTGGCTTTAAAGGCCTTCATACTCGCCATATCGCCATACCGCTCATCGCCCACAATCGGATGCCCCAACCATTTTGCGTGCACTCTAATCTGATGTGTTCGTCCCGTTCTGGGACGCGCCTCGACTAACGTTGCCGTTTTATAGACCCCTAAGCGCCTAAATGCCGTTTCAGCAGACTTTCCCTGAGGACTAACGACCACCATCCGCTCACCGCCTTTACTGATATTTTTCAATAACGGCACATCAACCCATTGTTTTTTTTGCGCCCAAACGCCTACCAATAACGCTAAATAGGTTTTTGAAACACCATCACCCCGAAAATATTCGTGCATTTTTCGTAGCGCACTGCGTTTCTTAGCAACAATTAAGCAACCTGAGGTGTCTTTATCTAATCGATGAACCAATTCCAAAAATCGGTGATCGGGTCGAATTTCACGTAAGCCCTCAATGATACCAGACTGCACACCCGTGCCCCCATGCACAGGAAAACCAGACGGTTTATTCAGAATCAATAAGCTGCCGTCTTCATACAAAATATCATTCACCAGACACTGTCGTAAACGCTGTGGCACAAATACCTTTGTTGTTTGAACGTCCATGCGCACCGGTGGAATCCTTACCAAGTCATTCAACGCCAAGCGCACGGTCGGCTTACACCGTTTTTTATTAACCCGCACCTCACCTTTACGCAACATCCGGTAGATCCGGCTTTTGGGAACGCCCTTTAAGAGCGTAATTAAAAAATTATCAACGCGCTGCCCCTCATGCTTCTCGCCGACCTCTACATATTGAACGCTATCTGTACTCGTAAGGATATTATTTGCCATCGATTCAACTGTCTATAATATTTCTGTGTAAAATGGTGAAAAGTCTATTTTTAGCCTAAACTTGACCCAACAATTCGACCTATTATGCTGGCTACCGCAGCTAACAATGAATAATAATACATTAAATCAGCGATTTAAATTGATGTAATGCTATTATATTGGTATATTGGGCTGTTAGAGAGCGAATTAATAGCGCTTATAGCCTTAATAAATAGGCTTGCACGAAGTGCTATAAAGCCTATTGAAGTCCTTACCTGCCAACAACAAAAAAAATAAGGCAGTTAGAGACGACCTAGTGTGGGGAAACTTAAAGACTTGTGCTTCACTGCCCCCATTGCAAAGCTAGCGCCTCAACATAACAGAATTTGGGTTTTATCACTCTACCCTAGATGAGTGAAAGCAACATCCTGCTTAGTGCCCTGTTGTTTTTGAACCGCTGCAACGGCTCCGTCACAAAGACTCTGCCACAGCGATTGACTTTACAGAACAAAATCCATTAGCACAGAGCTAATGCGGTAAAACCTTTAAGGTTTTCAAACATAAAAGACAACAAAGTTAACAACAAAAAACACAGCCCTAGCCACCAACGATAACAACGTTGTGAATCAGCCATTAAAACATGAATTAAATGGGGCAGGATGAACAAGGACATACATAATGAAAAGAATGCTTATCAACGCTACGCAATCAGAAGAATTGCGCGTTGCTTTAGTCGATGGACAAAGCCTTTATGATTTTGACATTGAAATCCCGTCAAAAGAACAAAAAAAATCAAATGTTTACAAAGGCATTATTACCCGAGTAGAACCCAGTTTAGAAGCCGTCTTTGTCCACTATACTGATGGCAAACATGGTTTCTTACCCTTCAAGGAAATTTCCCCTAAATACAGCGGAAACTCACGCTCTAAAATTAAGGAAACACTCAAAGAAGGCCAAGAAATTGTTGTCCAGATAGAAAAGGAAGAACGTGGCAACAAAGGCGCCGCATTGACAACCTACCTAAGCCTAGCTGGATCCTACTTGGTACTGATGCCCAACAACCCCAAAGCGGGCGGCATATCGCGTCGTATTGAAGGAGAAACCCGCAATGAACTCCGTGAAGCTATGGCTGACCTGGTTATTCCTGAAGACATGGGCGTTATTGTCCGTACGGCCGGTTGCGGGAAAAGCACTGAAGAATTGCAATGGGATTTAGATTACCTCGTCAAACTGGCTAACGCCATTGAATCGACTTCGCAAGAGAAAAAGGCACCCGCGCTAATTTTTCAAGAAAGCAATGTCATTATTCGGGCCTTACGTGATCATTTGCGTCATGATATTGATGAAATTATCGTTGATGATCCTGAGTCATTTAAACTGGTTCAGGCTTTTTTGACACAAGTGATGCCCAACCTGATCTCTAAAGCCAAGCTATACAGTGAAAGTGTACCGCTCTTTAACCGCTATCAAATAGAATCACAAATTGAATTAGCTTATTCACGTGAAGTCCCTCTGCCTTCCGGCGGTTCCATTGTTATTGACTACACTGAAGCCTTAACGTCCATTGATATCAACTCTGCACGCTCGACTAAAGGCAGTGACATTGAAGAAACAGCGCTCAACACCAATCTTGAGGCCGCTGATGAAATTGCCAAACAATTCAGAATACGCGACTTGGGTGGTCTTTTTGTGATCGACTTCATCGATATGATGGCTAATAGGAATCAACGCGCTGTTGAAAATCGCTTACGTGATGCCCTTAAGATTGATCGCGCTCGCATTCAAACCAGCCGTATTTCACGCTTTGGTTTATTAGAAATGTCTCGTCAACGGATCCAACCCTCTCTGGGTGAGTCAACACAACTCACCTGTCCTCGCTGCAAGGGACAAGGGGCAATCAGAAACGTAGAATCTGTTGCACTTTCAGTATTACGACTGATTGAAGAAGCTGCCATGAAACCCGCTACGGCAAAGGTTATTATTCATTTGCCTATCGCATCAGCGACCTTTTTGCTTAATGAAAAAAGAAACATCATTGAACAAATTGAACGCCGCTTAAAAGTCGGCATTATCATTCTTCCCAGTAAGCACATGGAAACGCCGGCATATGAAATAGAACGCATTAAAGTGACCGACCCTGTCGAAGGCGCCCAAAGCTACGAAAACATCCAAACTGAAGAAATCAGCATCCCTGATTTTGCTCAAAAAACACCGCCCACCCGTAACGATGACACCGCGATTAAGAATTTCCTCCCAGATTCACCGGTACCTGAAAGGTCAGAGCCTGAAAAAGTTGGATTCTTTAAACGCTTATTTGGCAAATCTGACAGCTCAACAACGAGCACGACGCCTCAGGAGCCGACACACTTTGAAGACGGTTACGTAAGAGGCGCTGACGAGGAGGAAAAAAGTACTCACTCTAAACGACGCCCACGTAATGCTAACCGTAATAACCGGAACAACCGGAACAACCGGAACAACCGTAATAACCGGACTAACCGGACTAATCGCGACAATTCAGCCAGCTCTACGCCTAAGACCGAGGCCACACAAGAAAATGTGGTTACAGAAGACAACCGTGGAAACATAGCAGAATCAGCGACCGAAGATAACCGTAGTTCTCAAAACACCCGGAACCCTCGTGGCGGCCGAAATAATCGTAATAACCGAAATACTCGTGGTAACCGCAACACCGGAAACCAGAGAGACAACGCCTCTTCTGCGAGCACCCCAAAGGAAAGCAACGCAGCGGCTGAGTTACCCTCTCAAGAAAAGAACACCACCACTAACCAACCAAGCACTCAACGCGCTGCCAACAATCCTAGCAGCAACCCATCACCGGCCAGTGCTAGTTCGTCTGAAAATAAGACCGTAGACAACAGTCAAACTGAATCGACTGCACCACAAAACACGGAAGAAAAGCGCCCTTCTCCTCGACGAAATCGTAACCGTCGTCGAAACAACCGCGGCGCATCCGCTAACCGCACTCAAGCGACTGACACCCGCTCTGATAGCTCGGAGTCTACTCAGGCAACACCTGAACAACACGCTACGCCGACATCTCAAGCAGCCCCTGTACCGCAAACAAGGCCGACGCCTGAGACTGCACCCGTTCCACAAAAAACGCCGGTCGCTCAAACAGAATCAGCGCCGCAAAAATCGTCCGCACCTAAAGCAACGCCGGTGCCGCAAACAAGGCCGATACCTAAGACCGCACCCGTTCCACAAAAAACGCCGGTC
>DUCI01000056.1:13566-22770 GCA_012959905.1 Methylococcaceae bacterium
GCCCGCACCTAAAGCAACGCCGGTGCCGCAAACAAGGCCGATACCTAAGACCGCACCCGTTCCACAAAAAACGCCGGTCGCTCAAACAGAATCAGCCCCGCAAAAGGTGCAGGCTCCTAAAACTTCAGACAACACGTCTGCAAGCCACGCATCTGACAGCCGCAAAGAAACTAAAGGAAACGACTGAGTTAATCTCAACATTAAAGGATTGGGCATCTTGACGCCCAATCCTTTAATCCACCTGAGTCAATTAGTACTCTACCGTGACTGAGTCAAATAATTCTGCTTTCTCTAACAACTTCAACACGGCATCGGTTGGAGAGAGGCGCCAATCATCACCTAATTGCAACAGACACCGGGCATTATCACCGCCTGCAATGGTTCTCGTCTGATAGGCAATCACCACAGGACAACGCCCGCCCCGAAAAGGCTGAATAACCGCCGCTAAATTCTCTAACTGACCTAACACCGCATCAGCGGAAATGTCTCCTGCCCACGCCAACACTAATCGACGGGAAAACTCTGCTCTCGCACCATCAATACTATAAAGCGTTTCAATAGTTACTCTCAACATACCGGAATAATCATCAACCGCTAGCCCTCCTTCAGCAACCACGATCTGGCCCACTTCCAAAAGCGGCCTACATTGCTCATAAACCGTCGAAAAAGCTGCAATTTCCAACCGCCCCGTACAATCATCTATAACCGCAAAGGCCATCATCTTACCTCTACGGGTCTGCCGTGTTCGCAATTCCGTCACCAACCCGGCAACCCGAGCCACGGCCTTTCCATGTGCTTGTTTAACTTTTCCTTGCAAGTCAGCAATATTGGCATGGGTAATATGCGTCAATTCCTCACGGTATTGATGAATCGGATGTCCGGTCAGATAATAGCCCAACACTTGCCTTTCAGCCGTTAATCGTTCTTCTTCAGGCCATGGCTCTACCTCTTGCTGACTTCCCGATTCACTCATAACCGGCACATCGGCAACCAAGCCAAATAAATCATTCTGTCCGGTTCGCTGCATCTTCTGAAATTGCTCAGCTGACTTCAAGGCTATCGCCTGGTTCTCTATATAAGCCGCTCGATGAGCGCCAAAGCTATCAAACGCACCACTCTTAGCTAACGCTTCCAAAACACGCTTATTGACTCGCCTAAGATCAACCCGTTGACACAAATCAAAAAGCCCCTTAAAAGGACCGTTGACTGCTCGCTCGTCCAACAAGGCCTCAATTGCAGATTGCCCTACGCCTTTAATGGCACCCAACCCATAAACAATCATTCCCTCACTATCATGACCAAATCGATAATTAGACCGGTTGATATCAGGTTGTAACAACTCGAGCTTCATGTCCCTACATTCCTCAACTAACAGCACAACTTTATCGGTATTATCCATATCCGATGACAAAACAGAGGCCATAAAAATGGCAGGATAATGCGCTTTCAACCAAGCCGTTTGATAAGCAATCAAGGCATACGCTGCCGAATGTGATTTATTAAAACCATAACCCGCAAACTTTTCCATCAAATCAAAAATATAGCTTGCGACATCTTTATCAATATTATTACTCACCGCACCCTGGGTAAAAACAGCACGCTGCTCAGCCATTTCCTCAACCTTCTTTTTCCCCATCGCACGCCTAAGTATATCTGCGCCCCCCAAGGTATAGCCGGCCAATTCCCGCGCTATTTGCATCACTTGTTCTTGATATAAAATGACCCCATTGGTAGCCCCTAAAATAGGCTCCAGTGAGGCATGCGCATATTCCGCCTTCGCACCATGTTTCACATTAATATAATCATCAACCATCCCTGACTCTAAAGGGCCCGGCCGAAAAAGAGCCACTAAGGCAATAATATCGTCAAAACAATCGGGTCGCAGTTTCTTAATTAACTCTTTCATACCCCGCGACTCCAACTGAAAAACCGCCGTGGTCTGCCCTCTTTTTAACAACTCAAACGTATCTAAATCATCGAAAGGCAATTCGGCAATATCAAGACCCTCAAGGCCCATTTGTGAACGCGCTTGGTTGATAGCCTGAATCGACCAATCAATAATCGTTAAGGTCCGTAACCCTAAAAAATCAAACTTAACCAGCCCCACACTTTCAACATCATCTTTATCGAATTGGGTCACTAAATTACCCCCCCCTTGCTCACAATAAAGTGGGGTGAAATCAGTTAGCGGTGTGGGAGAAATAACCACACCGCCTGCATGCTTGCCGGCATTACGTGCCGTGCCTTCTAAAGAAAGTCCATAATCAATTAAAGATTTGACCTCTTCATCCGTTTGATACAATTCCCGTAATGGTTCTGAATCCTCTAACGCCTTCGTCAACGTCATGCCTAACTCGAAAGGAATCAATTTAGCTAAATGGTCAACAAACCCATACCCATGCCCCATAACACGACCCACATCACGCACAACCGCTTTTGCAGCCATCGTACCGTAAGTAATAATTTGGGACACATGGTCTCGACCATAGCGCTGTGCCACATAGGCGATCACCTCATCGCGACGATCCATGCAAAAATCCACATCAAAATCCGGCATTGAAACCCGTTCTGGATTTAGAAATCGCTCAAACAATAAATCAAATTCAATCGGATCTAAATCGGTAATATTCAAGACATAAGCCACCAAGGAGCCCGCTCCAGAGCCACGACCAGGACCCACAGGAATGCCATTATCCTTGGCCCATTGAATAAAGTCGGCAACAATCAAAAAATAACCCGGAAAACCCATTTCAATGATAACCGCCAACTCATCATCGAGTCGTTTCTGATAGACAAGACCGTGTTCTCTTGAAACTTCCGAATTATCAGGAAAAATCCTTTCAAGACGCGCAGATAATCCTTGGTTCGATAGCGCAATAAAATGCTCATCAATCGTCAAGCCTTTCGGCACTGGAAAATCAGGTAAGAAACTCTTACCGAGCGTCAGTTCCAGATTACAACGTTTAGCAATTTCTACGGTATTCTCTAAGGCCTCTGGAATGTCAGCAAACAGTTCCATCATTTCCTCGGTACTACGAAGATATTGCTGAGGGGTATAGTCTTTTGGCCTTCGACTATCATCAAGAACGCGTCCTTGATTAATACAGACCCGTATTTCATGAGAATTAAATTGTTCCTTACTCAAGAATCTAACATTATTCGTTGCCACGACAGGTAATGAAAATTTCGCCCCTAACAGCAAAGCATGGGCGATATAATTTTCCTCATTGCTCTTCCCAATGCGCTGAATTTCCAAATAAAAACGATTAGGGAATACAGTTTGCCACTGCTGAGCTAAACGCTCGGCCAACGCATCCTTACCGGACATTAACGCCTGCCCAATATCACCTTCTTGCGCACCTGAAAGCACAATCAACCCTTCGGACAAGGATTGCAACCACTCACTTTTAATGATCGGCACACCTTGCAACTGCCCTTCCTGATAAGCACGCGAAATCAAAACAGACAAGTTCATGTAGCCGCTATGATTTTGAGCTAACAGCGTCATTCTGAAGGGCGCTGTACGATCATCCGCATTATCAAGATAAATATCAGCGCCGATGATGGGCTTAATACCAGCCTTTTGTGCAGCGCGATAAAATTTAACTAATGAAAATAAATTACTTTGCTCTGTTAATGCCACAGCCGGCATAGCCAATTGAGTCAAGTGACTCATTAATGGCTTGATCTTCACAATCCCGTCAACCAACGAGAATTCCGAATGGATCCTTAAATGAATAAAATCAACCGACATCGCTACTGAGTTTTCCTCTAACCTAAATTAACCAAATGAGATCAACGCTAAACCCTGCGCGCAATCCTAACAAAGTCAACTTGTAGTGGATTTAGCCATTAAGCGCTTCACCGGTGCAAAAGTGCTTCTATGGTGAGCCGTTACGCCTAAGGTTTTGAGTTGTTGTCTGTGAAACTGAGTCGGATATCCCTTGTGCTTAGAAAAACAATACCCTGGAAAAAGAACATCATAAAAGCGCATTTCCTGATCCCTGTGAACCTTTGCAAGGATAGAAGCGGCTGATATTTCGGCAATCAACTGGTCCCCTTGGACAACCGAATCGCCTTCACAGGGAATATCAGGGTATTGATTGCCATCAACCCAAACCCAGTCAGGCTTAACGTGTAAGCCCTGATAAGCCCGCTGCATCGCTAATAACGTTGCTTGTAAAATATTAATCGCGTCTATTTCACTCACTTCGGCACGCCCAATACTCCAGTCAAGTGCCTCTGCTAAAATACACTGCGCCAATAAAGCACGCCGTTTGGGGGAAAGCGTTTTTGAATCCTGAAGTCCTGGTATGGGATTAGCAGAATCAAGAATAACAATTGCTGCGACAACAGGACCCGCAATACAACCCCGCCCCACCTCATCGATACCCGCAACAATTGAATTTTCTGGGTTCACACAGCTTAACGAAGAATGCCACGTGTGACATTACGTAAAAAATTGACCATATGTGACAATTCTGTACACTCACCCGCAATCTCTTCCATGGCATCAATGGCATCTTCTAACTTCAAGGTAGATTTATACAAGATCTTATAGGCCCGCCTTATTTGTTGGGTGACTTCAGGCGTACTACCAATACGCTCCATACCCACAGAATTAATACCGTGCGGACGCGTCGGCCGACCCCCTACCATGACAAAAGGAGGAACATCTTGCGTAATGGCACTGCCCATAGCCGAAAAACTTAAACGACCAATTTGAGTAAACTGATGAACCAAGGTAAATCCGCCTAAAATAGCATAATCATCTATGTGTACATGGCCCGCAATCGAAGCACCATTCGCCATGGTGACATGATCCGCCACGATACAGTCGTGGGCAACATGGGTATAAGCCATAAATAGATTATCATCACCAATCTGTGTTATCGACTGATCTTGTGCCGTTCCTCTGTGAATGGTTGAAAATTCACGCACTGTATTGCGGTCACCCATCACCAGTCGGGTCCGTTCTTGGGCATATTTTTTATCTTGTGGATCTTCACCAATGGAACAAAATTGGAATATTTTATTATCTTCCCCGAGCACTGTCGGTCCCTTGATAACCACATGAGGGCCAATAACAGTCCCGCTTCCAATTTGGACCTCAGGGCCAATGATTGAAAATGCACCGATGGATACATTCTCAGCTATCTCCGCCTTGCTATCAACTACGGCGCTACTGTCTATCAATCCTCTGCCCTCGAGGCTGCACACATAATATTTGCACTGGCCACAAACTCACCGTCAACTTCGGCACGGCAAGAAAACGACCAAATATTACGCCTATTCTTCAGATAGATAACTTCTAATTGCAACTGATCTCCAGGTACCACCGGTCGCTTAAATCGGGCCTTATCCAAACCGACCAAATAATAAGTTACGCCCCGCCCTAATTCATCGGAAACACTCTTTGATGCCAGCAAACCCGTTGCTTGCGCTAGAGCCTCCATAATTAAAACACCCGGCATAATAGCTTGATGGGGAAAATGACCCTGAAAAAAAGGCTCATTATAAGTGACATTCTTAATGGCCACTAATCGCTTACCGGGCTCACATTCAATAACCCGGTCAACCATTAAGAAGGGGTAGCGGTGCGGTAAAAACTCTTGAATCTCATGAATATCCAACGTTAATTTTCCTTATACATCTGTACCAAAGACCGCGTTATTCACGGTATGAATTTATACCTGATAAAGCGCCGATCAATTACCTTTCATCGCTTCTAGCTTCTTTTGAACTAACGCCGTCACATCCGCTTTTTCACCCACAAAGAGCACACCATCACGAATCAATAAATCGAAGCCTTCCTCTTTTCCTAATGCCTGACTTGCTTCGTAAATTTGCCGTTGTAATTTTTCCAACTCTTCATTACGACGACGAGAAAAGTCTTCTCTAAATTCGCCCATAGAACGTTTTGCATCACGTGTTTTAGTCAGAATTTCACGATCTATTTTACGCTTCTCAGCTTCACTCATAATACTGGCATCACGCTTTAACTTATCCTCAAGCGCCTTCACTTCTTTCTGTTGTGCCTGCAGGTGTTTCTCACGGGGCGCAAACTCTTTCTCTAAGGCTTTTTTAGCAACTTTCATTTGTGGCGCTTTATCCAATACCTTAAGTATATTGACATAGCCAATCTTTAATTCCGCGTTGGCCACCCCTGAAAACAGTAACAACCCCATCACCATCACTAAATATTTACTCATTTCATCCTCAAAAGTTTTCCTATTGAAATTTTTAATTACCGTCCTATAACCACTGCAAATACTAACATACCCGCGAGCCTAAATTAAAAATTTGAGCCCATAGAAAATTGAAACATTTTTATATCGTCGTTTTCTTTCGTATTCATCGGCATAGCCGTACTCACCGTGATCGCACCAAAAGGTGACAGCCAGGTGCCTGACAAGCCAAATGAGAAGCGCAAATATTCGGTATCAAAGCCGCCATCACTGACCATCCCGGCATCAACAAAGGTGCCTAAGCGCATTGATTGGTTATCTTCAAAAAAGGGCACGGGAAACAACAGTTCTGCATTGGCCAATAGCTTGGTTGACCCGCCCCAAGGTCGCCCTTGGCTATCTTTTGGACCCACAGTATTATCATTAAAACCGCGCAGTGTTTGCACGCCACCGGCATAAAAATTCTGGAAGAACGGTAAATTTTTAGTATCCCCATACCCGCCACCGTACGCGATTTCGCCTTTAACCCGAAAAGTCACGTCTTTAGCAACCGGAAAATATTCCTGATGCTTATAGCCTACTTTAAAATAAGTAATATCACTGCCGGGTACCGTGGCTGAGGCCGAGAGCCGTTGCTGCCCTCCTGAAGTGGGGAAAATAAAACTATTGAGCGTATTATGACTCCAACCAATTGTGGCTCCAAAAGTTGTATAACTAGCCTCACTCCCTAATGCTTGGATCGCATCATAGACAGAACCCGACGCGCTATAATCTTTTAATTTTTGCTGATTCACATCCAGATTAAAGCGCAACCTATCGGTTTCATTGATTGGAATGCCAAAGTTCATCGAGGCACCGGCGGTATCCATCGAATAAAAAGCGGTATTTGCATTTCTTGAATTGGTTTCACGCCAATTTAAGTTATACCCTAAACTGACCCCCTCATCGGTAAAATAAGGATTGTAAAAACCAAAACTGTAGACCGTTGTCACATCACTGTTATTAAAATTTAGATCGACTCGTTTCCCCGAACCCAACACATTGTTCTGCGATATACTGGCATTTAAAACTAACCCTTGTGTTTGAGAGAAACCAAACCCCGCCATCATGTTGCCGGATGCTCTTTCCACCACCTTATAATTAACATCCATTTCATCCGTTGCCCCGACAACCGGAGGCGTTTCAACGGTGACTTGTTCAAAAAAACCTAATTGCTGCAAACGAATCTTTGAGCGTTCAATTTTAGTGGTCGAGGCAATAGCCGACTCCATTTGCCGCATTTCACGACGTAAAACTTCATCACGAGTCGTCGTGTTACCCGCAATATTGACATGACGCACATAAATCTTCTTACCCGGATCAACAAAAAATGTCATATCAATGGTTTTACGATCATTGTCAATCTCAGGAATCATATTAACATTCGCAAAAACGTAGCCTTCCTCCCCTAATCGGTCTGAAATACTTTTAGAGGTGTCTGTCGCACGCTTACGTGAAAACACTTCTTCAGGACCAACGCTCACTAACGTAATGAGTTCCTCAGGATTCACAACGAGATTACCGGTTAACCGAACCTTATCTAGCGTGAATAAATCACCCTCATCAATATTAACGGTCACATAAATAGACTTCTTGTCCGGCGTAATGGCGACTTGTGTGGAGTCGATTTTAAAATTAATATAACCTCGATCCAAATAATAAGAACTCAATCGCTCCAAGTCAGCGCCCAACTTTTGTTTTGAATACTGATCATCCTTGGTATAAAAAGACAACCAATTAGACGTTGTCAATTCAAACTCACCCAGCAACTTCGCCATATCGAACTGACGACTGCCCACAATATTAATCTTCTTAATCTTGGCAACACTACCTTCTGAGATATCAACCTTGATGCCGACACGATTACGCGTCAGGTTGGCCACCTTGGTCTCTAATCGCAGGCCATATTTACCGTGACTAAAATATTGGCGCCGCAGTTCTTTTTCGACTTGTTCTAAAACTTGCCGATTAAAAACCTTCCCTTCGGCTAAGCCAATTTTAGTCAATGCTTGCTCTAATACTTCATCGCTTAAATCAATATTACCTTTAAAAATGATCTTTGCAATGGAAGGTCGTTCTAGAACATTAATCACTAAGACGTTACCCTCTCGGATCAAATTAATGTCTTTAAAAAAACCGGTTTTAAACAACCCTTTCATGGTCGACGCTATCTGATTTAAATAAAACCGCTGGCCCACCGTAACCGGTAAATAGTTATAAACCGTTCCGGCTGCAATACGCTGCAAACCATTCACTTTTATTTCTTCCACAACAAAAGAATCTTCAGCCTTCAGCGCTGGCGTCAGCGCAAAAAGCAAAACAAAAAAAACAAAATGAAAAACTACTTTCATATCAAAGGTGTCTTAAGACGACTCATTAGAATAAAATACTTAAAAATTATAACGTAATATTACACTATAATCCGTTTCGCACTGGCAAATAATCAGGCCCTGTCAAAGCCAAAAGACAATACTTCCGCAATATCATCAGCGCCCGTACGCAACATTAACAACCGGTCAATACCGAGTGCAATTCCCGAGCAACTCGGCAAGCCTTTTTCCAGAGCAGCAATGAACCGTTGATCTATAGCCGCTCTAGGCAAGGCACTTTGCTCACGTTGCGCTATCTCTGCATCAAAACGACAACGCTGCTCCACGGGATCACTGAGTTCATAAAAGCCGTTACCCAGTTCAACACCACTCACAAAAACCTCAAAACGCTCGCTGACTAAAGGATTATTTTCCTTTAAACGCGCCAAGGACGCCTGGCAAGCGGGATAATCATAAACCATCACCAACGGTATACTAACCAAGCTTGGCTGCACCACGCATGAAAACAAAAAGTCCAACCACGCTGAACGATTTTGACCACAAACTGACTGAGCATCCGGCAACTCAAACCGCTCTGCGGCGACACTAAAATCGGTTACCGATGCTGACAAAGGATCTACGCCAACTGCGGTGATAAAGACCGTTTG
>DUCI01000057.1 GCA_012959905.1 Methylococcaceae bacterium
GCCGATTCATATTCACCCGCATCCATAGTCTTTAAATCAACTAACAATAATTTGTCAGGATGACTTTGTCTTAATGCTGCAACTAAGTTAACACCATTGTGTTTAATACACGGCGTACCAATTTCAATAATGTCAATGTAAGGGGCAACTTGATCAGCAAGAGCCATACTTGCATCAAAATCTAGTGCGTCTACTGCCAGTTGGATAAGTGTTCTAGCCATGTTTTTATACTCCGGTTTGCTGTTAGGTGAATCGCCTAACTTTAATAAAAAAATCAAAAAAACGTCTTACAACCTGGCTGACTTTAAAGCATAAAGTAGACCCCTGTCAATTTTAAAGTTACTTAGAAAACAATCACTATTCTACAAAATTCTCAATAAATCATTATATTACCCTTATAACTTAGCACCTTACATTAGCCTTAAAATGGCTAAAACTACACAACAAACACTCCCGCCGTACACTAGCGACTTTACACACAGATAAAATCTAACAATAATGCACTCTCAAACAAACCTTTTTTGCTCTTAGCATTCAACCCAAATTAAACGCCATGCCCCCATTTACCAACATCAAGGCACTTATCATCGACATGGACGGCGTATTATGGCGCGGAGACCAGCCCATAACCGGTCTAAACGATTTCTTCGACACCCTAAGAAAAATCAATATCCCCTTCATCCTTGCCACCAACAATGCCAGCCTAACCCCGACGCAATACACCGAAAAGTTTGCTCGCATGGGCGTTACCATTCAGCTAAAAGAGATTCTAACCTCCGCAATGGCAACGGCATTTCACCTTTCTAAACAATACACACCTAAAGCTACACGTGTATTTGTCATTGGCGAACAAGGCATAAAAGAACCCTTACTTGAGAAAGGTTTTACCCTAACCGATCTTAATGACATCAATGATGGCAACGGCATTCACTCTATAACCGGGCCGCATATTGTCGTTTGCGGACTAGACAGAAAGGTTTCGTGGGAAAAAATGAGCACTGCCACGCTGAACATCAATGCAGGCGCTGCATTTTTTGGAACCAATGGCGACACGTCCTTTCCCATGGAACTGGGTGAAACACTGGGTAACGGTGCTATTTTAGCCGCACTTACCGCAGCCACAAGCGTCACCCCGACCATTATAGGGAAACCCGAACCGATCATTTATCAACAAGCCATGGCAATCCTTAAATCAAAACCCGAAGAAACCATTGCCATTGGAGATCGTTTAGATACTGATATTTTAGGCGCCATAAAAAGCGACATCAGAAGTTTAATGGTTTTAACCGGGGTTTCAAACCCTAAAGATGTGGCGGAAAGTCCTTTTAAGCCCACCTGGATCATGGACAGCATTAGCTCAATAACCTTGGCTCTAACAAACGCACAACCCAGAACAACTCACGACCCAATATTCCAACAAAAACAATCAACTGACTAACCCGCCACGCCCTTGCTATGAAAAAACTTATCAACAACCCCGACGACCTTTTACCCGACAGCTTAACGGGTTTTGCTAATGCGCATGCTGACATTATTCAACTGCAACGAAATCCCTACGTTATCCATAGGAAAAACCAACCCACAAAACCTAAAGTTGCCTTGATTTCAGGCGGAGGGTCTGGCCATGAACCCTTACACTCTGGATTCGTAGGCACGGGTATGCTTGACGCAGCCTGCCCTGGCCACATCTTTACCTCGCCCACACCCGACCAAATGATAGCCGCCGCAACAACCGTCGAAAATGGTGCAGGAATCCTATTTATTGTCAAAAATTATGCTGGCGATATCATGAATTTTGAATTCGCCTCAGAACTCGTAACCGCACCCAACGAAACGGTCATCGTTGCCGATGATATTGCCTTACCCAAAGATCACAGCATGGGGCGCCGTGGCGTTGCAGGAACATTAATTATTGAAAAGATGGTCGGTGCTGCCGCCGAGCGCGAACACAACCTGGCTTACTGCAAATCTTTAGGTGACCGAATTTGCGCAAACACAGCCTCCATCGGCGCTGCCTTAACAAGCTGTACTGTTCCAGCCCTCGGAAGACCAACCTTCGACATCAGTGAAACCGAAATAGAAATGGGCGTTGGCATCCACGGCGAACGCGGCTGTTCTACACAAGAATTTACCGATGCAACGACGCTCACTCACAATCTAGGCGATGCTATTTACGATGAACTAAAACCTAAAAAAGGACAGGAAATACTCTTACACATCAATGGTTTAGGCGCAACCCCACTCATTGAACAATATTTAATTTATGAGATAGCACAAAAATACTGGAAACAAAAAGGCATCACTATTACACGGTCTCTCGTTGGCAATTACACGACCTCCCTCGACATGGCAGGCTGCTCAATGACCCTCACCCTGCTAGATCCTGAGCTCACGACACTATGGGACCATCCCGTTCATACTGCTAATTTACGTTGGGGCTGCTAATCATCACCGGCTAAAAATCCAGTTAATGCACAAAGCATTAATTGGCTTGATTTCGCACCGGCATCAATATGCCCTACCGTACGACCCCCTAAATAGGCTGCACGCCCTTTTGTCGCAACCATTTCACGCGTTGCCTCAACACCATCGATCGCTACCTTAGAAACAGTTATCAACAACGTCCTTCTTTCGACACCCTCGGCTGACAGCTGCACTAAACATTGCGCCACAGGCACTAAAACATCCAGCATGGTCTTCTCACCCACATCGGACTTGCCACGAGCCTTCATTGCATCCACCCCTTGACTAAAAATGTCAGCCATCCTATTTGTTGTTAATTCGCTCTCTTTCAAAGCACCTCCCATCTTAATAAACAAGGTGCCATACAGTGAACCTGATGCCCCACCCACAGAACTCATCAGCGACATTCCAATAAATTGAAATGCTTGAGGCCAATCTACGGCAACTAAATCACCCGACTTTGTTTTGAGAACTTCCAGCCCCCGTAACAAATTAACCACATGGTCACCATCACCCAAAATACGATCTAACTCTTCCAACTCATCCGCATTTTCCAAAATCGTGTCGTAAAGAAGAGTTACTACATTTGGTAACATTTCAGGTGTAACTAACATACCCACTCACTCCCAATAAAAATTAAACACGGTTACTAAATAGCACTTGTAAAAAACAATATAAACATAATCGCCTTATTTCTAACATACCCATTCGCACAACCGCGAATTTATAACAAAAAAATAGTAAACTAACTTTTTTCACATTACAACGCTGGTTTTTTAACCCATACCCTTTTAATAAAACTTATGCTGCCAGACCCCATTATCGTTGACGTCTTATGTGTTGGCCACGCCTCATTTGACCTTATTTTCTCAGTCTCAAGGCACCCCTCAAACGATGAAAAAATGTCTGCTAACGCCTTTCAACACAGCGGCGGCGGCCCAGCTGCCAATGCCGCATTACTCGTTTCCAAACTGGGGCTAAAATCGGCCTACGCCGGCTACCTTGGCCTAGACGCCTATGGCGAACAACATTTAACTGAATTAAAAAACGGCAATGTCAACAGCACATTCATTGTGCGCGGACAAAACCCAACCCCGATAACCACCATCATTGTCAAACCCAACGGACAACGTGCACTCATAAATTTCAAAGGAAACACCCAGGCTTTACCGGTCAACGCGATCAACTTTGATACCATTAAGCCCCGAGTCATTTTAGTTGACGGCCATGAACCACACCTATCACTGCCTTTAATCCAAAAAGCTAAAGACAATAACATCCCAACGGTGC
>DUCI01000058.1:0-8645 GCA_012959905.1 Methylococcaceae bacterium
TGTCTCGCCCTGAACAAATTGCAATTCTACCTGATTTAGCGGCAGGTTGTTCAATGGCTGATATGGCCAATCAATCTAATGTGCAAAAATGTTGGGAAGAATTAGCGGCCATTGTTGATGTGGAGTCTACGGTTACACCGGTTACCTATATTAATTCGGCAGCTGACCTCAAGGCCTTTTGTGGGCAGCATGATGGGATTGTTTGTACCTCATCGAATGCTAAAAAAATATTGCAATGGAGTTTCGATAAACGTGAAAAAGTTTTGTTTTTCCCGGATCAACATCTGGGTCGTAACACAGGCTTTGATATGGGGATTCCTTTAGATGAAATGGTTCTGTGGGATTTTAAAAAACCACAGGGTGGACTCACTGTTGAGCAGATACAAAAAGCTAAAATAATTCTTTGGAGTGGTTTTTGCTCGGTTCATCAGGTTTTCCAGCCGGAACATATTGATGATTTTCTTCAGCAATACCCGGAGACTCAAGTTATCGCTCATCCTGAGGCTAGTTTTGAAGTGTGCAGGAAAGCCGACTACATAGGCTCTACAGAAACAATTCTCCAAATCATTAGAGATGCTGAGCCTGGTACGCGGTGGCTAGTGGCAACGGAATTGAATCTCGTTAATCGGTTACATGAAGAATGTAAAGATCAGGGTAAAAATGTACACTTCATGTCTGCAACAGTGAGCATGTGTTCAACGATGTTTAGAACTGATCCGCAGCATTTAGCCTGGGTGTTAGAAAATTTGGTTGCGGGCCATGTTGTCAATCAAGTGGCGGTACAAGAGCCTAACGCTACGCTGGCTAGAAAAGCATTAAATAATATGCTTTCGGTTGTTTGAAGGGGACGGAGTAGCCGTCAGTAGCTGGGGCATACTTTTGCGCATTTAGTTTTTTGTTGGCAGCGTCGACTCATTTTTGTGGTTATATTTTATTGAGTATAGCAAGATAATATGATGTAATAGGGGTTTTACTTGGCTCTTTCATAATTGCTGTAAGTTGGTGGTTATTCACGAAAGAGACAAACAGCAATTTATCTATCAACACATTAAATTATTATGCATTTTACTCTTGATAAAGGCCTTGATTTGCCAATTACGGGCGAGCCCGAGCAGGTCATAAAAAAAGGAAATAAGATTAGTTCGGTCGCTGTTTTAGGGCCTGATTATATTGGTATGAAGCCAACAATGATGGTTTCAGAAGGCGATGCTGTTAAATTAGGGCAGATTTTATTCGAAGACAAAAAAAATCCGGGTGTTTTTTTTACTTCGCCCGGTGCCGGTAAGGTCAAAACCATTAACCGAGGCGCAAAGCGAGTACTTCAATCAGTTGAGATTGAACTAAAAGGTACCGCCCAAGTGACTTTTGAAAAATATACTCCCGAGCAGTTAACATCGTTAACCGCTGATCAGGTGAAGAACAACCTGACTCAGTCAGGGTTGTGGACCGCCTTTCGAACCAGACCTTACGGTAAGATTCCTTCGGTTTCAAGTACGCCTAATTCAATTTTTGTAACCGCTATTGATACCAATCCTTTGGCAGCGAATCCTGAGGTGGTCATTAAAGGACGTGAAGATGATTTCAAAAACGGTTTGTCGATTATTTCAAGATTAACCGAGGGGCAGGTTTTTCTTTGTAAGGCGCCTGATGCTGTGATTCCGACGATTGAGGATGATCAAGTTGTAGAGGCTGAATTCTCAGGGCCCCATCCTGCAGGGTTAGTAAGTACACATATTCATTATTTGGATCCAGTTAATATCGATAAGTTTGTTTGGCATTTAAGTTACCAGTCCGTATTAGCGATGGGTGCTTTATTTACCTCGGGGAAACTAAATATTGAACGTGTCATTGCGTTAGCAGGACCTTCTGTTAAAAAACCGCGATTATTGAAAACACGAGTCGGTGCTAACATGACCGAGTTAATAACCGATGAGTTAGTTGAAGGTGAAAACAGAGCTGTTTCAGGTTCAGTACTTTATGGCCGTAGCGCACAAGGGTGGGCCGGTTATTTAGGTTACTACCATGATCAAGTCTCGGTTCTTCAAGAAGGTCGAGAGCGTGAGTTTTTTGGTTGGATCGTTCCCGGTAAAAATAAATATTCAGCAATCAATATTTATACCTCTAGTCTGGCTCGGAATACCGGTCGTCAGTTTCCATTAACGACCACTAAGAACGGTAGCCCTCGAGCAATTGTTCCTATTGGTGTTTATGAGGCCGTGATGCCGATGGATATTTTATCGACACCATTACTCAAAGCCTTGGTTGTTGGTGACAGTGACCAGGCTCAACTCTTGGGGTGTTTGGAGTTAACAGAAGAAGATCTTGCGCTTTTTACTTTTGTAGATCCGGGTAAACATGATTTCGGACCGGTTTTGCGGTCCAACTTAACTAAAATTGAGAAGGAAGGGTAATGGCGGCGACAAGAAAGTTTTTAGATAAAGTCGAGCCGCATTTCACAGAGGGCGGTAAGTTACAAAAATATTATGGCCTCTATGAAATGGTGGATACATTTTTGTATACCCCGTCGGATGTAACGCAGGGGGCTACACACGTACGAGATGGTAATGATCTGAAAAGAACCATGACCTATGTGGTTTTGGCAACTTTTCTCTGTGTGATGATGGCCTGGTATAACACCGGTTATCAAGCTAATTTAGCCTTAGAGTCTATGGGCAAAGCCAGTACCGATGGGTGGCGAGATTTGATAATGAATTCATTGGGATATAATTCCAGTAATCCAATGTCCTGTATGGTACATGGCATGCTTTATTTCTTTCCTATTTATATGGTTACGCTAGCTGTCGGTGGGATCTGGGAGGTTGTGTTTGCAACCGTAAGAAAACATGAAATCAATGAGGGTTTTTTAGTGACATCGATGCTTTTTACGCTCATTATGCCGCCGGATATTCCTTTGTGGCAGGTTGCCTTAGGGATTTCTTTTGGGGTGGTTATCGGAAAAGAAGTATTTGGTGGGACCGGTAAAAATTTCTTAAACCCTGCTTTAACAGGAAGAGCTTTTTTATTTTTTGCATACCCTGCATCGTTATCGGGTGATGCCGTGTGGGTTGCTGTAGATGGTTTTACTGCAGCGACACCGTTAAGTCTGGCGGTAACCGGTGGTGTTGAGGCTATTACCGCCGCTAATATCACTTGGATGCAATCATTTTTTGGTTTTATTCCGGGTTCTATTGGTGAAACATCCACTTTAGCCTGTATGGTAGGGATCGCATTTTTGTTATACACACGAATTGCATCGTATCGCATTATCGTTGGTGTTTTTTCAGGTATGGTTCTGACCAGTTTGTTGCTGAATGTTATTGGTAGTGAAACAAATCCGATGTTCGCTTTGCCGTGGTATTGGCACTTAACATTGGGTGGCTTTGCCTTTGGTATGGCTTATATGGCAACAGATCCCGTTTCTGCTTCGATGACAAATACGGGGCGTTGGTTTTACGGGGGGCTCATTGGAGTCATGGTGGTTTTGATTAGGGTCGTAAATCCTGCTTTTAGTGAGGGGATGATGTTAGCCATTTTGTTTTCTAATATGTTTGCTCCGATTATTGATTATTTTGTAATTCAAGCCAATATAAGCAGAAGGATTAAGCGTCATGTCTAATGATAATAAAGATCAAAATGATCCTAAGACCGCTCCAACCGCGTCAGGGTTTAGTGCCTATAAAGAGCGCATATTGGCATTAGGCAATGATAGCTTAGAGAAAACCATTGTGGTTGCTTTGGCGTTGTGTCTGGTGTGCGCGGTATTTGTATCTTTTTCAGCAGTGGGTTTAAAGCCATTGCAAATCTACAATAAAGCACTGGATATGAAAAAGAATATCCTTGATGTAGCGGGTTTACTGGATGCAGATACGGATATTGATCAAGCTTTCGAAACCCAAATCGAGGCTAAAATTGTAGACTTAAAAACAGGTGACTATGACGACTCAATTAATGTCGTCAGCTTTGATCAGCGCAAGGCGGCTAAAGACCCGCAGCAAAATGAAGCCATTCCACGTAAATCAGATATAGCCAGTATTAAAGTAAAATCTAAAAAAGCTAAAGTTTATTTGGTTAAAAAAGGCGGACAAATAAGCAGTATTATTTTACCGGTTCATGGTTATGGCTTGTGGTCTACTATGTATGGGTTTTTAGCGCTTGATGCGGATGGTCAGACCGTCCAAAGTATCAGTTTCTATGATCAGGCTGAAACGCCAGGCTTAGGGGGCGAAGTCGTTAACCCGGCCTGGCGAGCATTATGGAAAGGAAAAAAAGTTTATAGTGCGGACTCAAGACCTGTTTTACGACTGATAAAAGGGGTTGTGGACGCATCAAGGCCAGGGGCTGAACATCAAATTGATGGTTTAGCAGGAGCGACGCTAACCAGTAACGGTGTTTCTAATTTAATACGTTATTGGATGGGGGATGAAGGGTTTGCACCTTATTTAAATAAGGTTAGGACAATTAAGGGTAAGGGAGAAGGCGTATGAAGGCAGAAACTAAAAAAGTACTTGTTGACCCGTTAGTCGACAATAATCCTATTACACTACAGGTTCTTGGGATTTGTTCTGCGCTAGCGGTCACATCGCAGATGAAAACATCTATTATTATGGCCCTTGCGTTAACGGTCGTTGTTGCTTGTTCCAGTGCGGCGATTAGTATGGTGCGAAACCATATTCCAAGTAGTATTCGGATTATTGTTCAGATGACGATTATTGCTTCATTGGTTATCGTGGTTGATCAGATTCTGAAGGCATTTGTTTATGATGTCAGTAAGCAGTTGTCTGTTTTCGTTGGATTGATTATTACAAACTGTATTGTGATGGGACGAGCAGAAGCCTATGCCATGAAAAACCCACCTTGGGATAGTTTCGTTGATGGGATTGGTAACGGCTTAGGTTATAGTTTAATTCTTCTAATTGTTGCTTTTTTCAGAGAATTATTGGGCGCCGGGAAATTGTTTGGTATAGAAATTTTAAAACTAACCAAAGATGGCGGATGGTATGAGCCGAATGGATTAATGTTATTACCGCCCAGTGCTTTCTTTATTATCGGTCTGATTATTTGGGCCTTTAGATCGTGGAAACCTGCTCAGGTAGAATCACCCGATTATAAAATTTCAGCTATTGCCCACGGTGAAGGAGGGCATCACTAATGGAAGCTTATATTAGTCTTTTTGTTAAAGCCGTTTTTATAGAAAATTTAGCACTGTCATTTTTTCTGGGAATGTGTACGTTCTTAGCCGTTTCGAAGAAGATATCAACGGCCATGGGCCTTGGTATCGCCGTGATGGTGGTTCAAACACTAACCGTACCGGCTAATAACTTTATTTATAACACGTTGTTAAAAGAAGATGCGCTGTCGTGGCTGGGTATTACGGGTGTTGATTTAAGTTTCTTAGCATTATTAAGTTTTATTGGCATTATTGCGGCAATGGTTCAGATTCTGGAAATGGTTCTGGATAAGTTTTTTCCGGCGTTATTTCATGCCTTAGGTATTTTCTTACCGCTGATTACCGTAAACTGCGCCATTTTAGGGGGTAGCTTATTTATGCTTGAGCGCGACTATGACTTTGGCGAAAGTGTGGTTTATGGCGTCGGTAGTGGTTTAGGTTGGGCCCTTGCAATCGTTGTGATGGCGGGCGTACGTGAAAAACTTAAATACAGTGATATTCCAGACGGCTTAAGAGGTCTTGGAATCACATTTATTACAGCAGGTCTGATGTCACTTGGCTTCATGGCGTTCTCTGGAATTCAACTCTAAAAGGTATAGAAATGCTGGAAATTGCATTAGGCGTTATTTTATTTACAGGAATTGTAATTGCGCTTGTTTTTATTATCGTTGGCGCTAAAAGTAAACTTGTTCCATCAGGTGATGTTGAGATAGTAATTAATAATGAAAAAACCATTCGTGTCCCGGTGGGTGCTAAATTGTTATCGGCCTTAGCTGATCAAGGTTTATTTGTTCCCTCTGCTTGCGGAGGTGGTGGAACGTGTGCGCAATGTAAAGTCAAAATTCACGAGGGCGGTGGTGAGATTTTAGCGACCGAAACGTCCCATATTACGAAAAGAGAAGCGGCTGAAGGTGATCGTTTATCTTGTCAGGTCACGGTCAAACAAGATATGAAAATACATGTTGAAGAAGATGTATTTGGTGTTAAAAAATGGGAATGTAAAGTTAGATCTAATAATAACGTTGCCACGTTTATTAAAGAATTAGTGTTGGAGTTACCCACCGGTGAAAATGTAGATTTTAGAGCCGGCGGGTACATTCAAATTGAATCACCTGCGTATCTAGCACATTATAAAGATTATGATATTGGTGAAAAATTCCGAGATGATTGGGATAAGTTTAATTTATGGCGCTTCACTTCAGATGTGAAAGAACCTTCTTTACGGGCTTACTCAATGGCAAATTATCCCGACGAGAAAGGGATTATTATGCTTAATGTTCGGATCGCAACACCACCACCGGGTGCAGCAGATGACGTGCCTCCTGGCATTATGTCTTCTTATATCTTTAATTTAAAAGAAGGTGACTCGTGTACTATTTCGGGACCATTTGGTGAGTTTTTTGCTAAAGAGACTGAAAATGAAATGATTTTTGTGGGCGGCGGTGCAGGTATGGCTCCCATGCGGTCACATATTTTTGACCAATTAAGACGTGTGAAGTCGAACCGTAAAATTACATTTTGGTATGGCGCACGAAGTGTTAAAGAAATGTTCTACGTCAATGATTTTGACGAGTTAGCGAATGAAAATGATAATTTTGAGTGGCATTGTGCGCTATCGGACCCGATGCCTGAAGATAATTGGGACGGTCATACCGGCTTTATTCATAACGTATTGCTAGAGAATTATTTGAAAGACCATCCTGCTCCGGAAGATTGTGAGTTTTATATGTGTGGCCCTCCCATGATGAATATGGCGGTTATCAACATGTTGGAGAATTTAGGTGTTGAAGACGACCACATTATGTTGGATGACTTTGGTGGTTAATTATTTTTTTTAAAAGTACGCTATTTTCAAACCTTAATTTTTTTAAGGCCATAAAACGAGGAAAAGGCACTGCCTTGTTCCTCGTTTTTTTATTAGTAGGTTGTCAGCCGCAAGAAGTTGATAAACCACTGTATCGTGTTGACTACACTGATTTGACAATGGGAACGCAGTTCACTGTCAAAATCCCGCATCTACCCGATACTGTTACGCCCCAGGCCTTAAAGGATTTAATCAAATTAAGGTTAAACGAATTAGATAGTCAATTCTCAACCTATCAATCTACATCTGAAATTTCTAGAGTCAATGCGCAGCCTAGTGGTCAGTGGATAACGGTGACGCCTGCTTTCGCTAAAGTATTGACCGAAGCAGTAAGAATAAATAAATTATCCCACGGTGCTTTTGATCCAACCATTGGGCCCTTGGTTAACCTGTGGGGGTTTGGTCCTGATCCTTCTGAGGCTGAGATACCGGCGAGGGAAAAAATTCAGAGCCTTTTGGCGGTAACAGGGACTGAAAATATGGCCTGGGATGCTTCTCGGTTAACCTTCAAAAAGTTGAAAGACAATTTGTTTTTAGATTTTTCGGCGTTGGCAAAAGGTTATGCTGTAGATGAGATAGCTCACTTGCTTGAAGGTCATCAGGTCAATAATTTTATGATTGAAATCGGGGGCGAGTTACGATTAAAAGGGGTCAGTGGAGCGGGGCGTTCGTGGCGAATCGCCGTTGAAAAGCCAACAGTGGATCGGCGGAGCATTCAGCAAATTTTAGCGGTTAGTGATGTCGCTATTGCGTCATCGGGTGATTATCGTAATTATTTTGAGAAAGCCGGTGTGCGTTATTCTCATACGATTGACCCAAGAACGGGTTATCCGATTGCGCATACTGTGGTGTCGGTTACAGTTTTACATAAGTCAACGATGACAGCAGATGCTTTTGCGACTACTTTTATGGTGCTCGGAGAAGAAAAAGGGTTAGAATTAGCTAAACAACAAAATTTAGCGGTTTTATTTATTTTAAAAACAGATGATGGGTTTGTAGAGCGTAGTACGCCACAATACCAATTACTTGAACAGGTGCATTAATGAATATCTTTATTATTACCTTTTTTTTCATGTTAACTATTGTATTAATCATGGCCGTAGGGGTCATTTTTGGTCGACAAGCCATTAAAGGCTCGTGTGGTGGTGCTAACAATGGCAGTTGTGTCTGCTTGAAAAAATGTGCCAAAAGAAAGAAATTAGAAGCGGATAGCGCTTAATCATCTATTTTTATGTTGTTTTGAACAAAGTTCAAGACGTCTACTAATAGAGGAAAATATTTGTTCACTAGGCTCTGGAGGTTGTAATGCTTACTAAAATTAAAGTGTCAGACTATATGACAGCATCTGTGGTGACTTTTTCTAAGTCAACCAACATCTTTGAAGCCATTAGAACCATGGTAAAAACCCAGATAACCAGTGCGCCCGTGATTAATGATGCCCATGAACTTATTGGTATTTTTACAGAAAAAGATTGTATGGCGATCGCCATTGGTGCAACCTATAATCAGGATATGGGGGGTAGTGTGGGTGACTTTATGACCCATGAAGTGGTCACTGTCAAGGCAGAATCAAGTATTCTTGAGGTGGCTCAACAGTTCAACAATACGCATATA
>DUCI01000058.1:8655-16926 GCA_012959905.1 Methylococcaceae bacterium
TCCTGTTTTGGATGACGATGGTTTTGTTGGGATCATTAGTCGAACGGATGTGTTAAAGGCTATTGCAGCTTTTTAATGACAATGGCCGTGTGGGTTAGTGGGCCCTCAAAGGCGCTGTAAAATAGTGTGTAAGTTTGACTAACAGCGCTCAATTATTGTTGTTCCAATAGGCTCGTGGGTCTTTAGAGTTGTGCATTGGTCATAACAGTTCTAGTTTTTAATCTATTTAGATGGCTCAGTCTGTCGGTCTGTTTTTTTGTTTGAGTTAACAATGATAGTGACCATTGAATGGGCTTGAATAGGGTTAGTTTTAAATCATTTTCAGTGACTAATTAATGGGCTAAGGGTAATATTTGATATTAGCGTTCGCTATAATCCTTTATAATTATTTTTTATTTTTACGGCCTGAGGAAGGAAATCTGCATGAAACAAGTTTCTGTATTATTAACCATTTTATTTTTTATTTTTATGTCTGCTGCACAGGCTCATGGTCCAGTGCGTGGAAAACTAACCGCCACCGTTAAAATTAATGCGCCTGCTGATAAAATTTGGGCAGTGATTAAGAATTTTGATGATATGAGTTGGCACCCAGCAATTGCAGGTACTGAAGCAAAAGGCGGCAATAAGAAAAAAGCGACTCGGGTGCTTACGTTAAAAGGCGGGGGTACTATTACGGAACAATTAAAAGCCTATAAAGCCGATAAAATGTCCTATAAGTATAAAATTACTGAGATGAGTACGGTTAAAACCATTACCCATTCCGGCCAAGATGAGAAGATACCGGTGCTGCCAGTGAGTAATTATGCGGCCACCCTTTCTGTTAAAGAAAAAGGCGGGAGTTCAGTAGTTAAATGGGTTGCGACTTATTACCGTGGTTATTTGAATAATAATCCACCCAGTGAATTAAATGAAGAAGCTGCTGACAAAGCAGTCACGGCTGTTCTTAAAGCGGGGTTGGCAAATTTATTAGGTAAATTTCAACCGGGCGCTAAAGATTCAGCGATTAAATTCAAAATAAAACGATAACTATTCAGATGTCACCGAAGGGTTTATTGGCATGAGAACGGGGCCTAGATTAGATTTATTTAATCATTCTAAAGTGTCAATAAATTCTACCATGACCCTGGTTGGCGTCACTGTTTTGCTGGTTTTAGCCGTGGCGCCATCTTTATCTGTCGCGGCGTCTTTTGCCTTTATTTCCAATCAATTGGATAATAATGTTTCGGTAATTGACACCACCAGTAATGAAGTGATTGAAACAGTTACGGTGACCGGTAAGCCTGTTGGCGTTGCGGTTAATAGACAAAAATCACAGGTCTATATCAGTACGCCGATAGGGAATGGTTTTAGTGTTCTCGATGCTAATAATTTTAAACTTAAACGCAAGGTCACGACCAGTAACGGCGCTTTGGGGATTGTCAGTGATAACCAAGGCGAACGGGTTTTTGTGGCCGATTGGTATGAAAATAATATTGCTGTTTTTGATACGCACGATTTCAAATTATTAACCACGATTGCCGTGGGTCAATCCCCTTCGGGAATGGCGGTCAGTCCAGATGACCGGTGGCTTTATGTTGCTAACCGTGTTGATGACAGTGTTTCTCAAATTGATCTGAACACCTATAAAATAAGAAATACAACTAAGGTCGGAACGCATCCTTTTGGTCTGACTATTGATCAAGATGGGCAGCGAATTTATGTGTCTAATGTTGAGAGTGATGATGTTTCAATTCTCACCACAGCAGGCTTAAAAAGAGTGGGTAAAGTTAAGGTTGGCAGTCGTCCTTATGCCAGTGCCTTAGCATTGAACGACACTTTGTTATTTGTTACCAACCAAGATGACACCACTGTTTCAGTGATTGATACGCAGACATTAACCGAAATTAAGCAAATCGAAGTTGGTGAAAAACCTGAAGGTATTAGTGCCCACCCTGATGGTAAGCGGGTATATGTTGCGAATTGGTTTGATGGTACAGTGAGCGTAATTGATGCAACAACCTTAACCGTCATGACGACCATTGAAACAGGGGATGGCAGCAGGGCTTTTGGACAATTCATTTTTCAACAACGATAATAAATTTTAAGGAACTGATATGGCGGAAACAATAGATGAACTCACCGTTAATTATACCGATGGTGATATTCAAACGGTTAAAGAATTGGATAAGAAAGTACTCAGTAAAGGGGCGTGGTCAACAATCATCTATCGTTACCAAGATTGGAACCGCAGTGCTGAAGAATATGGCCCTGATAAATATACGATACGCCGTTACCAAAAGAGAAATGGCGAATATCAACAGAAGTCAAAATTTAATATTTCCAGTGAGAAACAAGCCAAAGAAGTCATTGGGGCGCTTTCTGAGTGGCTAGGGGAAACTTAATTTAAACGGCAAGAGTCAGGTTAATCGAGCCAGTGGATAATATGTTCCTCAATGGCATCAACTTGTGATTCTTTCATGGCATAACTTCGTATTGAAACCCCTGCGTCGTGAACGGATTCTTTGTTCTTAGCAATTAAAGGGTGCCAATCTGGGAGCTTTTCGCCGTCAGCTAATAATTTATAGGCACAGGTTGTGGGCAGCCAGTTATAGTCACTGAAATTGTGTTGTTTCAAATTTAGACAATCAGGGACTAAATGGGTTCGTTCGGAATAACGTGTGCAGGTACAGGTGTCCAGATCGATGAGATCACAAACCACACTGGTATAAAATATTTCCTCTGTGTCTTCGTCTTCCAATTTATGTAAACAGCATTTACCGCATGAGTCACATAAAGATTCCCATTCGCTGTGGCTCATTTCAGACAGTTTTTTTTCTTCCCAGAAGGGTTTTTGAGTCATAAGTCGATAAGATAACGGTGATTAAAATAAATCCCAAATGGGTTTAATGTCAGGAGGGAGTGGCGCTAAACGTCCGAGTTCAACCCATTTGTTTTTATCAGAGTGGAAATCTGATCCCACCGAGCCATAAAGATCAAATGTGCGTGCAAATTGGCTGGCCTTGCGTATATCATCTGGATTGTTATTGCCAGTGACGACTTCAATCCCGACGCCACCAGCCAGTTTGAATGCAGTGAGTAATCTCTTTAACTTGCTCGTCGTTAGTTTATACCGTAAAGGGTGCGCAATAATAGCGTGGCCACCGGCATCTGTAATCCAGTTCACCGCGGTTTCTAATTCCACCCAGGAGGTGCTCACAAAAGCTGATTTTCCATCACCCAAATATTTATCAAATGCATTTTGGAAAGAACTAACATGGTTTTCTTCGAGCAAGTATTGAGCAAAATGTGAGCGGGTAATCATCCCTTGTCCTGCTTTGTTTAAAACGTAATCCATGGCGCCGGAAATCCCTCTCTTGGAGAGTTTAGAGGCAATTTTTTCTGCGCGTTCTAATCGAGTTTGGCCTAATAATAAAGTTCCCCTTTGTAAAGTGGAATTAGTAGGGTCGATATTAAGTCCCAAAATGTGAAAGCACTGATTATTCCATGTTGTGGACAGTTCAATGCCATTGATTAGGGTTAAGGGGCTGGCTTGGCAATAACTATGGGCTTCCACTAGGCCGGCTACGGTGTCATGGTCGGTGAGTGCTAAGTGACTCACTTGCTGTGTTTCAGCTCGAATAATTAATTGCTCTGGGGACAGAGCGCCGTCTGAGAAGTACGAGTGGCTGTGTAAGTCAATTTTAAAGGTCATTGTTATTCACCGTATAATTGAGCATAGAGTCCTTCTTGCTTGATAAGGGTTTCGGGATGGCCTTGTTGACAGATTTGACCATTATCGAAAACATAAACGTGATCAGCTTGTTTGACAGCGCTCAGACGATGAGCAATGATAATTGTGGTGCGATTCTGTAAAAATTCTTTTAAGGCGTTGTGTAAATCATTTTCAATCTGACTATCCAGTGCAGAGGTGGCCTCATCTAAAATGACAATATTGGGATTTGAAAGGATCATTCGCGCAATAGCAAGACGCTGTCGCTGTCCGCCGGATAATTTTAATCCTTGACGACCGACAGGAGTTTCTAGTGCTAAGTTAAGCCCTTTAACAGTGGTTTTGAGTTGAGAAATCTCCAAAGCCTCCCATAAATCAGCATCGGGACAGTCGCGTCCTAAGGTGAGATTGGCTCTAATCGTATCATTAAATAAAATAGGGTTTTGTAATACGGTGACTACGTTTTCTCGGATGGTATTAAGCCCGATTTGGTTCATGGGCACGCCATCATAATAGATATTTCCCTGTGTAGTCGGGTATAGCCCAATAAGGATTTGGATTAAGGTTGATTTCCCACCCCCACTAGCACCGACTAAGGCGACCTTATGCCCTGCCGGAATATGTAGGTTAACACCCTTTAAAATAGGTTGAGAGGCGTGGTAATGAAAGTGCAGGTTTTCAATCGTAAGGCTAGAGGTGTGCGTGTTTGAGAAGGGGTTTTTGCTTTCTATGATGACAGGTTCTTGTTTTAAGTCACTGATGTTGTTTAGGCGTAATAGAGCGGCTTTAGCGCTAAAATAAGCATATTGAATGCCGAGTATTTCTTGGATCGGTCCCATCATGAGCCAAAGGTAGCCAAACACCGCGAGCATTTGACCAATAGAAAGGCCTGAATATAAAACCATTAACATGGACAGGGCACGAAAAATATCAAAACCAAATAAGAAAATAATAAAGCTGAGGCGGTTTGCGGCATCATTTTTCCATGCAAAAGAGGTCGCCGTTGTTTTAACGGTTTCGGCGGTTAACTTCAGTTCACTAAAGTAATGCTGATCGCGGTTACTGGCACGAATTTGGTGAATCGCTTCCAAGGTATCCGTTAACGATTGTTGAAAGATGCTGAGCGCGGTGGTCTCATTTGCTTTTAAGGCCTTTATTCGCTTACCTGCTAATCGTGTGAAATAAATAACAATTGGGTTAAGCAGTAAAATAAATAAGCCGAGTTGCCAATGAATCCATAATAGGATGACGGCTATGCCAGTAATGGAAAAAACTGAGATCAGTAATTTACTGATGGTAGAGCCAATAAAGGTGTCGAGTGTTTCTAGGTCAGTGACCAAATGCGTAATGACACGCCCAGAACCCAATGTTTCGTACTCTTTCATTGAGACGGTTTGTAGTGTTTGGATGAGTCGGCAGCGTAAATGAAAGATGATGTCTTTTGAGATAAAGAAAAAACTTCGACTTTGTAAAATAGCTAGACTGGTTGAAGCTAAGCGAAGCAGGAGGCTGAAAACCAAGATGGTTATAATATAAACAGGCGGGTTATGCCATTGTGAAGGAAGTAATTGGTTTAGTGTTGCTAAGGTAACGTCAGGCTTGTTGAGCAGAATTTCATCGACCAACAAGGGCATCAGTAGCGGTATGGGAACACTGGCCATGGTCGCTAACAGGGCGATAAAATGAGCGCTAATTAATTTGGCTTTATGTCTTCGTGCTAAGTGATAAATATCAGCCCAGGAAATTTTTTTGTCGGGTCGATGGGAAAGTGAGGAAGTCACGTCAAGTAGGCCGTATGAATAAGAGCGCTAATAAGATTAGTTTTGGGTTAATAGCATTTTAACATGAGTTGCTCTAAAGAGGGGGTTGTTGAGGGCCTTCTTGATTGATAATGAGCGAGTCGCCAATGTGCAGAATGCCGGTGTTTTTATGAATTGCATTTTGACCAAAAAAAACCTGATTGTTCCATTTTCTGAGTTTGTTCAGTGTTGTGAGCGGTTCTTTCCCCATGGTGCCTGTTGTGGTGTCGATAGTGGTGATCGCACAACGTGAGCAGGGTTTAGGGAGTCGGAAGGCTATCTCGCCTACTTGTATTTCACGCCAAAAATCTTCGGCATAGCTCGAGCAATTAGCCATAACCAGATTAGGTCTAAACCGTAACATAGGCAGTGATAGGTTCATCGCTGAATTTAAGCTAACTAAGGAACTTTCCGATATCAAAAGAAAAGGAAAACCATCCGAAAAGTAAATTTGGTCAGAGGCTAAGCCAAAAGTTTGATCGATAAGGCGAGTATATTGTTCCGGTTGATAGACGAGTTGGCAAAAACAATTTAAAACATCGCTCAGCCATTCATCGGCGATTGTTGAGACCATCCAAGCCATACATTGATCGTTCCAAATTGAAACAGAACAATGCTCTTTTTTTTCAGGGATTAAGTCCAGCGTCAGGTCTTCAATACCTTGCGCGGATAAGATTAAGTGGTGTTTCGTTAGGCTGGTTTTGATTAACGACATTTTGGGCAGTTGACGTTGACTTAAAAACTGTCCGTGTTGATCCACAAGCATCCATTGACGGTCGTATTTTAAGCCACGTGAGGTCACAGGCCATTGATTAACCGAGATGCCTGCTAAGGATTTGATCGGATAGATTGTAATTTGGCTCAGGTAAGAAGATGGCATGGTGATTTCGGGGGTTATAAAACAAGACAGTTTTACAGAATAGCCTAATTTTACCGCTAAAAATGAAAATCGATTTATAATTTCATATTATTGTAGCTAACGAATAAGGCATAATATTGAGCCTAAGTTCTACGTGAGCTATAGCGGTTGCGAGAAATTTATCATGGCTAGCAGAGGTAAATAGTTTGAAGTTAAGTAAACCACAGGAGATGAGGCTTCTTTCTAAGCGATGGTTGGGCCTGTCAGTTATGTTATGGTTTGTTCCGCTGACTGTTTTCTGTGCTGATACGGTACTTGTTGAGATTGTTTATATCGCTCAAAAACAAACGCTAAAACCAGCATTATCAAATCTTGATAGTATTCCTAAAGACGAAGGCCTACAGGGTGCCTTGTTAGCGATCAAAGATAATAATACCACCGGGAAGTTCACCGGGCATCAGTTTAAGCTCCTTGAAAAACAATGGCCTGAACAGGGCGTTAATACACAAGATAACAGTATTTTACTCGAGGAAAAAGCACTGGTTGTGGCGGCGCTGGGCGATAATGCTTTGTTGGAAATGAAGCAATTAGCCATGGAAAAATCTACCTTGATTATGGATGTCGTTTCACGTGCGGATCATTTTCGTCAACAAGGGTGTGCTGATCATGTTTTTTATCTTGCACCCAGTCGCGCAATGCGTGCGGATGCTTTGGCGCAATATTTATTAAAGAAACGGTGGGTGAAATGGTTTTTAGTGCAAGGACCCACCAATGAAGATAAGCTTTTTTCTCAAGCTTTGAAGCGCGCGGCTAAGCGTTTTGGTAGTACGCTGGTGGCTCAGAAAACTTGGCTGCATGATTATGATGCGCGTAGAACAGCCCAAGCGGAAGTCTCTGTTTTCACACAGGGTGTCGACTACGATGTCTTGGTGGTGGCTGATGAGCAAGGTCTTTTTGGTGAGTATTTAAGTTACCGAACGTGGAAGCCTAGGCCTGTTGTGGGGACTCAGGGGTTGGTCCCTACCGCCTGGCATAAAACCCATGAACAATGGGGTGCGGTACAAATTCAAAATCGGTTTAAAGCGCAATCAGGACGGCGAATGACAGAAAAAGACTATGCGGCCTATTTGGCTATCCGTAGTTATGGGGAGGCGATTATTCGAGTGGGTTCTAGTGAGCCAGAAAAAATTAAGGCTTATTTGCTGAGTGATCAATTCACCTTGCAAGGATACAAAGGGAGGCCTTTGTCATTTCGCTCTTGGAATGGACAATTAAGACAGCCTGTTTTATTAGCAGCACCGCGTGCCATGGTGGCTACGGCACCGATACAGGGTTTTTTACACCCCATAACCGAGTTGGATACATTAGGTTATGACCAGCGGGAAGTGGATTGTAATGAGTAAAGGAATAGTCTGTTGTATTTATCTGGTTTTGTTATGGGTGCCATCGAGCGTGTTGAGGACAGTGGCGGCTGAGACAATTTATATCACTCTTGAAAAAGATAATGCCTTGGCCGTGGTTGATCCCGATCTAGGGGAGTTGGTAGCAACCATTCCAATTGGTCAACGGCCGCGAGGTATCGCACTAAGTCACGACCAGAGTCAATTGTATGTTGCCACCAGTGATGACCATGTGATTCAAATTATTGACGTTAAAACGTTAGCGCCAGTCGGTGTTCTGCCATCGGGGGATGACCCGGAAACATTTGCGCTGCATACGGCTGCGGATATTCTTTTTGTTTCTAATGAGGATGATAGTTTAGTCTCTGTCGTTGATGTTAATAAGCAGCAAGTCATTCATGGCATAGGTGTGGGTGTTGAGCCAGAGGGTATTGCCGTGAGTCCGGATGGCCAGTGGGTCGTCAGTGCATCGGAAACGACTAATATGATTCACTGGATAGATGC
>DUCI01000058.1:17075-22147 GCA_012959905.1 Methylococcaceae bacterium
AGGTTAGCCGTTCCAGGCTTAAATGCTGATCGTAATCAGCCGGTGGGGGTGCTGATCGACCCCGAAACACAGTGGGCTTATGTGGCAATGGGGCCGGCTAATCGTATCGCCGTTATTAACGCAAAAACGTTTACTGTAGAAGATTATCTCTTAGTGGGGGAGCGTGTTTGGAATTTGTCTTTTTCACCGGACTATAGTCGACTTTATTGTACCAATGGGGTCAGTAATGATATTTCTATTATTGACCTCACCCGTCATAAAGTGGTTAAGTCGATTAAAGTGGGCCATTTTCCATGGGGGCTAGTGGTGAAGCCATGATCGATTCAATGGCACTTTCGGTTAAGGCGTTGAGTTTTTCTTATGGGCCTCAAGCGGCGCTTTCGGGTGTTGGTTTTGACGTAAAGCGGGGTCAGTGTTGTATTTTATTAGGTCCTAATGGCGCCGGTAAAAGTACCTTGTTTGCCTTGATTACAGGCCTTTACCATGCAAGAGAAGGTCGAATAGCCTTGGGCGGTAATGAGATTAAAAAGGCGAGCTATCAGGCCTTGTCTCAATTGGGTGTGGTTTTTCAACAATCGACGTTGGATTTGGATTTAACCATTAAGCAAAATTTACATTACCATGCGGCATTGCATGGAATGTCTCGAAAACAAGCGAAAAACATCATTCAACAGGAATTAGAGCGCTTTGAAATGTTTGACCGTTTGAATGAGAAAATTCGTCATTTAAATGGCGGTCATCGGCGCCGTGTGGAAATAGCCAGAGCGTTATTACATAAACCGTCAGTGTTGTTGTTAGATGAGCCGACAGTCGGTCTGGATGTCCCCTCACGGCAAGCCATAGTTAGTTACATTCATGGCCTAACAAAAGAACAAGGGTTGGCCGTCCTTTGGGCAACGCATTTGATTGATGAAGTGTATCCAACCGATCAATTGGTTGTGTTGCACCAGGGAAAAATTCAAATAACGGGATCGGTGCGTGAGGTGATAGAAAAAGTTCATGCAGAAAACCTTCAGGATGCCTTCGCGCACTTAACTCAAAAAGAAGGTAGCTAAGGATGTTATTACGCCATTATTTTAGAGCAATGAAGGGGATTGTTGGTCGTGAATTGTGGCGTTTTGTTCAACAACGAGAACGATTTTTTTCGGCATTAGTGAGGCCGATGATATGGTTATTTGTTTTTGCAGCAGGTTTTAAGTCTGCGCTAGGGATTGCTATTGCACCGCCGTATGAAACCTATATTTTATATGAGGTTTATATCACACCGGGTTTGTTAGGGATGATTCAGTTGTTTAATGGTATGCAAAGTTCATTATCGATGGTTTATGATCGTGAAATGGGCAGCATGCGTATTTTATTGGTGAGCCCTTTGCCACGAAGTTTTTTATTGATAAGCAAATTATTGGCTGGGACTGCGGTGTCTATTGTGCAATGTTATGTCTTTTTAGCGATTGCTTGGTGCTATGGTATTGAGCCACCGGTGATGGGTTATCTGTGGGTTTTTCCTGCGTTAGTGGTTTCTGGGTTAATGCTGGGTTCATTGGGGATGTTATTATCGTCTTTTATTAAGCAATTGGAGAATTTTGCCGGTGTCATGAATTTTGTTATCTTTCCCATGTTTTTCATGTCCAGTGCGTTGTACCCGTTGTGGAAATTACAGGAGTCGAATGAGTGGTTGGCGCGGTTAGCGGAATATAATCCCTTCACCAAGACTGTTGAGTTGATTCGGTTTGCGTTATATGGACAATTGAATATAGAGGCCCTGTATTATACAGTGGCATCACTTTTGTTGTTTTTATTCATAGCAATCCAAGGTTATAATCCCTCGAGAGGCATGATGAATAAGAAGAAAGGGCGTTGATTTAATATTGTAGTTTTTGTTGTTTTGTTTTACATTATTGTGTTATCTGGCAGATGATCTTATACTATTGAATTAGGCCTGTAGGCTAATTGCTTTTTTAAGCAAGATGGCTAAATATAATTACTTAAAGTTAACAAGAGGACTTTTTTATGAGTACTGAAGAGAATAAAAAGAAGATTGGCGAGGGTAAAGACCAGGCAGTTAAAGTGCTGAAAGATGTTGTTGCTAAAGCTAATAGCCTTAGAGCGGAAAAACCTGCCATGTTTTATGGTGCGATTGTTGTCTTATTCTTGCTGTATTTTTTTGGCTCTGGTGACCGTAATCCGGAAGTCATTAGTGAGGCGCAAGGTAATAACTTAAAAGTGGGTGGAACTTACTTTTTGACGAGCCCTAATGCTCAAACACTGGGCGCTGACAATGCAAAAACGGCCATTGTTAAAGAGCCTTGCGTGTTAACCGGTTGGGATCGTACTGAAAATGATGACTTAAGTGTCTGTCAAGCGGTTGAGGGAACTCAGGTTAATATTCTAGAGTTAAGAGAGGCTTTCGGCGTGGCTAATAACTGTGCACGTGTACTTATTGAAAGCGGTAATTGCATGAGTAAAGAAGGATGGACATTAGCAAGTAATATTACCGAAAGATGATTGACAATCGAGTATTTGCATTTATAATACTCGCTTCAAGTTCTAGAGCGGGAATAGCTCAGTGGTAGAGCACAACCTTGCCAAGGTTGGGGTCGCGAGTTCAAGTCTCGTTTCCCGCTCCAAAAAGATTAAAAAGCCGCATGTCACTGCGGCTTTTGTTTTTTAGGCTGCGTAGCAAAGTGGTTATGCAGTGGCCTGCAAAGCCATCTACACCGGTTCGATTCCGGTCGCAGCCTCCAAAAAACATTCATGATTCATTTTTCTGTGCAATAAGATCATTTTTAAAGCCTGTCTTGTGGGTTTTTTTCTTAAAATGTTGCTAACTTATTCATTGCTAACCATACGCCTGCTGAAGAATTAGGAAGATACTTTAATGCGTATACAACCCTTACCCACCCAACTGATCAATCAAATCGCTGCAGGTGAAGTGGTTGAAAGACCCGCTTCGGTTGTTAAAGAATTATTGGAAAATAGTTTTGATGCCTCGGCAATAACTATCGTTATTGAAATAGAACAAGGCGGTATCGGTTTGATTCGTATTCGAGATGATGGCAAGGGTATTATCAAAGAAGATCTCTCTTTGGCAGTCTCTCGTCATGCGACCAGTAAGATAACGTCATTGGCTGACCTTGAAAAGGTTCGGACCATGGGCTTTCGCGGAGAAGCCCTGCCCAGCATTGCTTCTATTTCCAGGTTAACCTTGACATCGAGAATAGCGGATAGTGATTGCGCCTGGCGATTAGTGACTGAGAATTCAACAGTTGATAACGCCTTGGAGCCTGCTTCAAACCCAGAGGGTACGACGGTTGAAGTGCGAGATTTATTCTACAATACACCGGCTCGTCGAAAATTCTTAAAGACTGAAAAGACGGAATTTAATCACATCGAAGTCTTGATTAAGCGTTTAGCGTTAAGTCGATTTGAAACAGGCTTTATGTTACGGCATAACAGTAAAGAGGTGCTTTCTTTAAAACCTGCCCAGACAGAATCAGAGCAACAAGCACGCGTTGAAAAAGTGTGCGGTGACGGTTTTATAGAGCAATCGGTTAAAGTTTATTTTGAGGCAGCGGAATTACAACTGGAAGGCTGGGTTGGGTTGCCTACATTTTCTAGGAGTCAAGCCGATCGGCAGTTTTTTTATGTGAATGGTCGTTTGGTACGCGATAAATTAGTTACCCATGCTATTAAACGGGCCTATCACGATGTTCTTTTTCAGGGTCGCCACCCGGTGTTTGTTTTGTTTTTAACGTTAAATCCAAAAGGGGTGGATGTTAATGCACACCCGACTAAATTGGAGGTGCGATTTAGAGAAAGTCGTTTAGTGCATGACTTTATATTCAAAGCGCTGCATCGCTCGTTAGCCGATATTAAGCCGGAGACTCATAGCGCTTCTGAGTTTTTGTTTGTTAATAATGAGCCCGTTACTGGGCCGTCGGTGCAGGCTGAATTATCGCCCAGTACGGTCCAGTCCCGTTTGCCTCAAGGCGGCTCAAGTGATATTGAAAGATATGCGACACGGGGTATTTCGGAACAAGAGGGGAAGACGGGCTGTTCCCCTTTGCCACAATCCGGTAGTGATATCCCGCCTTTAGGGTTTGCTATTGCACATATTCATGATATTTATATTTTGTCAGAGACCGCTAATGGCATTATTTTAGTGGATACGCATGCAGCCCATGAGCGCGTTGTTTATGAGCGCTTAAAACAACAAAAAGCCGCGGGGATTATTCCCAGTCAACCGCTATTATTACCGGTTCGTTTTCAAGTGACGCAGGAAGAAGCGGAATTAGCTGAAGAACACAGTGACTTATTTCAAGGTCTAGGGTTTGAGCTCAATCGATTAGGTCCTGAATCATTAATTATAAGAGCCATTCCAGTCTTATTGATGCAGACTAAAATAGAGCAATTGTTGCGCGATGTTTTAGCGGATTTGTTGGCGTACGGGACTACGCGACGTATTGAAGAAGCAGGGGACGAGCTTTTAGGGACGCTTGCGTGTCACACCTCCGTACGTGCCCATAGGCGGTTAACTGTTGCCGAGATGAATGCATTGCTACGTGATATGGAGAGGACCGAGCGTTCGGGACAATGTAATCACGGTCGACCTACCTGGGTGGAAATAAGTGCTCAGGAATTAGATAAGTTTTTCTTGCGTGGTCAGTAAGTATGGAATCGTTGTTGCCAGTGATTTGCTTGATGGGGCCGACGGCGGCGGGGAAAACGGCGCTTTCGGTTGATATTGCAAAAACCTTCGGTGCTGAAATTGTCAGTGTTGATTCTACTTTAATTTATCGGGGCATGGCTATTGGCACCGCCAAGCCGACAAAAGCGGAGCAGTGTGGCATTCCGCATCATTTATTAGATATTTTAGACCCGCAGCAATCCTTTTCGGCAGCCGAATTCAGGACGCAGGCACTATTACATATTAAAACCATTCAACAGCAAGGAAAAATCCCCTTGTTGACCGGAGGTACGATGCTTTATTTTCATGCCTTATTTAATGGATTAGCTGAATTGCCCGCCGCTGACCCCGTTATTAGGCGGCGCTTAGTGGATCAATCTGAGCG
>DUCI01000059.1:0-1976 GCA_012959905.1 Methylococcaceae bacterium
TCGTTGAGCACTATTGTATACCGTCGTGCCGTTGAATAAACAACGGCCTTATAATATTTTCAGCCCTTCTTCATAACGCTTTTGATGCCATAGACCCTTAAAAATATAAACCACTTAGCCCTCTACAGTTCAAAGCCTGCCGGACTAACCCGGGCGATACCGTCAACGTCTTTTACACGTACTTCGTAGGCATAAAAAAACCCCACCCGGTTAAGGGTGAGGTTTTTTACTTATTTCTATTTTAAAAATAGAAATAAATTATCAAACTAAATTTTCAGACCAATGTTAGCGAAATAAGTTCTTTGTGGGTAAGGGTGATGATCAAACACATCCTCATCAAGAATATTATTCACACCGATAGAAGCTTTTAATTTGTAATCGCCTAAATCATGTGCATAAGACGTTTTGAAATTAACAATCGTCATTTCATCTTGAGCCCCATACACGTTCTTAGCCGTATCGGAATTATCTTCTTGTCCAAACTGATTGCTACGGTATCGAACACTCACTGTTGAGTCTAAATCATCCATAACATGATACGTTGCTGAAGCACTAGCACGGTAGCGAGGTAATCTGATCCAGTCCGCACCAACATTATTGAAGGGCTCCACATTATGTTCTTTAATTTCTTTATTTAACCAAGTGCCATTTAAATTCAAGGCAATTGGCAAATCAAAAACATAATCTTGTTTGTAAACGAGTTCAACGCCGATAGTTTCTGTTTTATCAATACCTTGATATGTTTTTACAGTACTACCAGCAGCATTTAATTTATTGGTACTCATGATTTCATCTTCAATCTGATTATAAAAGAGTGACACTCGTGCATACCCTTCGGGAAGATCATACTGCACTTTGAAATCATGAAAATAACCGCTTTCAGGTCCAAGCCCTGGATCGGACACATTTGAAGAATCGGTAGTATTATCCTCTACATTATCATAGAGCTCTTGAGCCATAGGGAATCGATACGCTTTCGAGAATGAATAACGAAAACTTAAATCATTAGGCGCAAAGGCTAAGGAGAATTTAGGAGAAACTCGACCACTTCCGCGCTCTTCAAAAGGGGTGATAATCATATTTTCTGTAAAATGTCCATTGATCGTCTGCCAATAATCATAGCGCGCTCCTGCCATCACATTCCAGTCAGGCAAGAAATCCCAGTCAGCCTGACCAAAAGCACTATTCATACGTGTCGCCCCACCGGCTTTGGAAGCAAATACATCTCTAGTACGCGATTCTACATTATTAGATGTGTGTTTTGTATATTCGAGATTAGAATGATTAAATTGATAACCAAACATAGCGCCCATATCTTTTCTACCCAAAACTTCTTGGGTGGCCAATTTTAAATCATACGTTCCCCACCAGCGCTCGGTATCAGACACTGTACCTGATTTATCATAATTTTCATTGTTGGTACTTTGGTTAGCTGCGGTATTGGTATCTTTAAAACCATCGAAATATTCAGCGGTTGTATCGATTTCCCATGTATCATTTATTTTTCCAGACAGGTTGTATCCATAAGTTAACGTTTCACGCGTCGTTAAATTCCGTCCGTAATCTGATTCATCAACATTGAATCTTAGACCGTCATAACTAAGAGCAAGATCTTCCTCCCAAAAAGCGGGTGATCCAAGACCATTCGCGGTTAGATAACTCGTTCCGTCTTTTCGATCTTTTGTTACATCCTCATAAGCAACTGTTAACAACCCTGTTAAGTCGGGTGTAAAATCATAACCAATTTTAATCTCAAAAAGGTCATATGTACTTTCTTGCACGCCTTGGTCACCGAGCACATAAGTAGTAACGCCTTTATTAGTTTCAGTTTTATGAGCACCAACCACAGCAACTTCACCACCTGTAAGAGCACTACCCGCATTAGTATCAAAACTTTGGGGTTGCCCTTCATTTTCTAAGTGATTATAAAAACCAAAAATGGACCATTTACCGATTTTATTCCCTGCTGAAATAAA
>DUCI01000059.1:2034-3636 GCA_012959905.1 Methylococcaceae bacterium
TCCATATCCATGCCAAATTCTTCAGGCATCTTAGTCGTCATTTCGATAGTTCCACCAAAAGAATTACCAGAATGCTCAGCAGAATATGGACCGTACATCACTTTAATTTGTTTAACAGAATTAGGGGCCACAAGCGACCACCGAGGAGCACCATTCCATACGGTTTGTAGCATGTTATGTAACCGAAGACCATCTGAGAAAACCATCGTATGAGCCGTCTGGAAATAACTTGATCCACGAATCCCCGTGGTACCGTTGGTATCACCAATAAAACGACGCCTTACAAAGACACTCGGGGCTTGCATCACCGCATCTTCAATCGTTGTTGCATTCACTCTTTCTATATCACTCTCAGTGATCTTATAGGTGGGTGTTGCCAAAAGTGTATTTGGGAATAGCTTATGTCCCGTAGTGATAATTAAATCATCTAATTTTTCTGTTTCAATATGTTCAGCCATAGCTGAAGTCATTGGTAGAAATACTAATGGTATTATTGCCTGCTTAAGGTTCATGGGTTAATTACCTTATCAATTCAGTTAAAAGTTAACAAATTTTACATAGAGAATTAAGATACTAAAAGGCAGAAATCACTCTATTTACAAAAATCAGTGATATGACCCACTTTTGTGTTTTTTCAGGAGAAAAGTGGCTAGAACTGCTGGAAACTGACGATATAATCAATCCACTGTTGCGCGGTTTTTTTCGATTTCTTATTTTTCTGTTCTTTGGCTTTTTTAAAAGCTTCGGTCGCTTTGGGGTAGCTTTTTAATTCAAAATAACTCATGCCTAATAAAATATAGGTATCACCTTTGCGCTTGATGCCGCCTTTTTTAAGCGCTTTGCTTAAGGCACCTACGGCTTTTCCCCATTGTTCATTTTCAACATACCTGTGCCCTAACTGTTTATAGAGCTTGCCGGTATCGGCCAGTTTTGAGGCGATCTCCAGTGCAGCAATAGCTTGATCGCCTTCTTGGGCAAGGGTCCAGGCATTGGCTAATAATTCCCAGTTTTTAGCCGTGTGTTTAACTTCTTTTTTATTCAACGCCGCGTCTAAAAGTACAGCGGCTTTCAAAGGGGCTTCATTGAATAAAAACAAATGCGCAATCGACACAATCTCTTTGCTTTTTGTGATCAGCCCGCGCTGATAGGCTAAGTGCTTTACCGATAACGCTTTTTTATAATCTTTCAGCTGTATGTAAACCCCTGAAAGCTGGGTCCAGTACACTTTTTTATCGGGGTATAAGCGAACCAATTGCTCGAGTACGGTAACGGCGGGTGGGTATTGTTGCAATTGAAAATGCAAGGCCAGTTTGAGTTTCAACCAGCCTTCAACCGGCTCTTTAGCCGCTTCAACCGCTTTACTGATAAAGGTAAGGGCTTTAGCATATTGCCGTAATTGCGCATAGGCACTGGCCGTTAAGGCATTAATCCCCGGTGTTGGATTGGGGTTATCTTTAAGCCAGAGTTCAATTAAATCAATGGCCTTTTGGTATTGCCCTTCGGCTAAATAAAGCTGTCCTAAATTAATTAATAATTGTTGTTCTTGATTATCCGGCAAGACCTCTAATTGCTTGCACTGTAAAAGGATTTTAATCGCCTTAG
>DUCI01000060.1:0-285 GCA_012959905.1 Methylococcaceae bacterium
TACCGATCTGTTGATTAATGACATTCTGTATGCGAATGATACGCCCAAGACGAGCTGAAATACGGTGTAATTTTTTTTCACCCAGTGGAATAGCAGAAAAAAGTTCCAACACCGAAAGTAGTTCATAGAGAATTTGTTTAAACCAGAGTTCATAAGTTTGATGCGTGATGATAAATAACATTTCATCATGGGCAACCTGACCATGTTTTTCGCTTTCAAAGGACTGCAAATTCAATAATGTGTTCCAAGTTAGGCAAGCCTTCTAAAAAAGTACTCATTCAATTA
>DUCI01000060.1:489-3584 GCA_012959905.1 Methylococcaceae bacterium
CCAGATTTCAGCTAGTTTATCGACCGCCGATATAAATTCATCCTGTGTATTGAGAATATCTGGGCAGAAGCGTAGTAATTCATCACGCGCATCGCAAATAATACCCGCACTAATCAGACTCTTGGCGATGAATTCTGCTTGTGGATGCGGAATGGCAATAAAAGCCCCGCGCTCTTCGCGCTGACCCAGGAAAGGTATACCCTTTGTTTGCAAAAGACTTTCAATCGCCTTCTGCTGCTTCAAAGAATAATAACGCAAACGATCCACTCCCATAGCCAAAGTAAACATGAGTCCTGCACGTGCCTGATAAAAAGGCAGTATCGCTGGCGTCGATTCAAAAAAACGATTCCCTCCGTGGGCCAATTGAGGCGATTCAGAACGAATAAAATCAAAGGGTTGCGGTTGAGCAAACCATCCGGTGTCCAGTGTTTCAAGCGTATCATCCAAATACCGTGGATGTAGGTAAAGCCAGCTTGCACCCGGTCCACCACGCAGATATTTATAGCTCCCACCAATTGCAAAATCGATATCCAGCGCCATAACATCAAGGGGAATGACTCCAGTAGCATGATAGAGATCAATCAACACTCGCACCCCGTGATCATGAGCCAGTTTAATCAAATCGGGTAATCCAGACAATAATTGTCCCGTTGTAAACATAACCATCGAGAGGACTAGTAATTCAGGTTTCTCTTGAATGGCACGATAGAAGTCTTCACTTTGATAAAAACGATCATTTTTCGGTATCACGCGCTTCAACTGGATACGCTGGTGGCAAGCATAGACCTTAAGAATAGAATTGAATTCGTCTCCGCTAGTCAGGACTCGAAAAGGACTATCATAACTGTTAAGAATAGTACGTAATCCTTGTCCAGCACTTGCGCGTGGTGCGATGCAGTCGGGTCTGGGTGCATTAATTAATGTTGCCACACGTTGGCGGAAAGCTGTTATTTCTTGGAACCAATCATCCCAAGCATTCTCAACATTGGTATACCAAACGCCTAATCCTTCCTGAATATCAAATGCGGTCTGATCTAACGCCCGACCCAATGAATGATTAGCCAAATAAATCTTACCTTGAGAATTTTTCAGCGACCGTGTAAACAAGGGGTGGAGATGCCTGCATATTAATTGTTCGTCCAAAGCCTTGTCCCCTAACGCAAAGACAAGCGCATTAATGGAATGAGTATTTGTGTGATCTGAATTCATTCTTGCAACCCAACAATTTGTTCACGTTCTATTATGACCGCCAACCTTAATAAAACGGGTATTACGAAACCACTAACTTCAGTCTGTTTAGTTAACAAACAAAAATACCGATGAGTTATACGCACTCTGCCCTCTGTATGACGCCATCCAGTATGAATTTCCACTCTCAACCCGCCATCAAGTTCTGTACTGTGACAACGCTTCAATCTATTGTGTTCAACTACAGACAAATAGAATAATCAAAGCACACTTACTAAATTCGTTGACCGCTCAGGGAACTAACCGAAAAAGCACTATCGGTCATAGAGCTATAAAAATATCGGTCTTTATTACCCTGTTATGTTAAAAGTTATCAGACGTTATAAAAACGCTCACTAAACTTCAAACAAATCCATAAATTCATCTACCCGTATGTTTTCAAGCGCCCCCTGATTAGCAAATAACTGGTGAATTTTAGTACAATTTTTCTCAGGTATTCTGGTTGCTAAATTAGCTACAAATTTTTGTTTAAGAAAAGGTATTGCTTCTTCTCGTCGTCGTTTGTGACCGAGAGGATATTCCACGACAATCTCAAGTGTATGACTGCCATCATTAAAAAACACCTGTAATGCGTTAGCAATTGAGCGTTTTTTGGGATCCACATAATCCAAGCTAAACTGTTTGTTTTCCAAAACCACCATTTTATTCCGCAATGCGGTAATCCGGGGGTCACTCGCCATTGGATATTGATAATGGTCAGCATTGAGATCGCCAACAAGCAGTGCAACGGCAACCATATATTGCAGACAATGATCCCTGTCTGAGGGATTGTTTAACAGCCCAACTTTATCTATAATTTTCCGCCCCGATCGTTGTGTTTGAATAACCACTTTATCAATTTCTTCTAACCGAGAAAGTACTTGGGGGTGTAACTGTATGGCCGCTTCTATCGCAGTTTGCCCATGAAACTCAGCAGGGAAAGAGATCTTAAACAAAATATTCTCGACAACATAGCTGCTAAATTCTTGTTTTAATTTAAAGCACTCGCCCTTAAACAACACATCATAAAAACCCCATGTTTTTGCACTCAGTACCGATGGATAGCCCGTTTCTCCCTGCATGGCGAGTAAAGCTAAACGTACTCCACGGCTAGTCGCATCACCCGCTGCCCAGCTTTTACGTGACCCCGTATTGGGATAATGCCGATAACTACGTAATGCGGCTCCGTCAATCCAAGCATTACTCAGTGCATTAATGATTTGCTCTCGGCCACCTCCAAGCATAGCCGTTACCACTGCAGTACTAGCAACACGTACTAATAAAACATGGTCTAACCCCACACGATTAAAACTATTTTCCAAAGCGATGATTCCTTGAATTTCATAAGCTTTGATCAATGCTGTAATCACATCGCTTATCTGCAAGGCAGGGTGACCTTGTTGCAAATTAGTACGACTCAAATAATCTGCTATTGCCAATATGGCGCCCAAATTATCTGAAGGATGCCCCCATTCTGCAGCTAGCCAGGTATCATTAAAATCTAACCACCGTATCATTGCACCTATATTAAAAGCAGCCTGTACCGGGTCAAGTTGATAGCCGGTCCCTGGAACACGTGCGCCATCCCTTAGCGTCGCTCCGGGCACAATAGGACCTAATAATTTGTTACAAGCCGGATATGATAAGGCTAATATCCCACAGCCTAAAGCATCCATTAAACAATAACGTGCCATTTCCCTAGCGACACTATTATCTGCTTTATAGTTAATAATATAATCTGCAATTTTAATCAGTATAGGATCTGGACGTTGTTGACCACAAAATGGTAAAGGCGTTTTGACCATGGTACTAAACAGAGTTATTAATGGCGTTGTTCAACAACTTTATAATGCCGCGGTGCAGAGCCA
>DUCI01000061.1 GCA_012959905.1 Methylococcaceae bacterium
GTTTTTTTAACCGGGTCTTGACCTGATTTAGCGGCGGTTAATGCACCGTGCTGGTCTTTGGCACACCACACTGAAACGGCCTTATCATAAGATTCAGAACCTAGACCGGCTCTGGGGTAAAACATATAATGCACACTGATTCCACGCGCCAAATATTGGTCAATTTCACGGTGTAATTTCCGGCAATAACCGCAATCAATATCGGTGAACACAGTAATCTGATATTGTGGCTCATCCGCGCTAAAAATAAGCATTTCTTCGGGGCCAATAGCGGCTACCGCTTTGACACGGGTAGCGCTTAAACGGACCTCGGTTAAATCTTTCCGTGCGGCAATATCGATGAGTTGGCCTTGTAATAAATAGTTCCCATCACTGGAGACATAAACGATCTTAGAACCCATAACCACTTCATAGACGCCCGGAATTTCAGAACCTTGAATAGAATCAATCGCCAGCGAGGGCATCGCTTTCGTTAATGCGGCTCTCACCGCCTCTTCCCCCGCATAAACAGGACTGATACAAACAACTGCCAACACGATCTTTAAAAAACCAATACCCGATAACCGCATAAACTCAGACTCCTTAACTAAATAATCGCTGTAGATCTAATAGCACGGCCAAGGCCATGAGTGATAACAAGACAACAAAACCAAATTGCTGAAATATGATCTGAACCCGATCAGAAACCGGACTGCCTTTAATCGCTTCAATCGCATAAAACATTAAATGACCGCCGTCTAATACCGGAATCGGTAATAAATTCAAAATACCCAAACTGACGCTGATCACGGCAAGAAATTTCAAGAAATGAACCAGCCCTAAATCGGCTGACTGACCGGCGTATTGCGCAATCGTTATCGGCCCGCTCAAATTGTCAACCGACGCCGTGCCCGCGACCATAAAACCAATCATCTTTAAGGTCGCCATGGAAAATTGATAGGTTTTATCACACGCCCTTAAAAAACCTTCTAGCGGTGGCAAGGTATATTCCACACGCATTAATTCAATGAGTTCGGCCGATACTTTGGCGCCGGCACCGATTTTCCCTTGCACCCCGGATTCTGACTCTATTCGGTCTGGGGTAATCGCTAAATCCATGACTACGCCACCCCGTTCAATGACTAACAAAATTCGCTGCCCGGGTGATTTTTGTACCCAGTCGACAACATCCATCCACGTCGTGATCGCCACGCCATCGGCACTCACGATCAAGTCATCAACCTGAAGACCTGCCCTCTCAGCCGGTCCTTCCGGGACCAGTTTACCAATAACCGGTGCGATCGTCGGGGACCATAAGGTTAACCCCAAGGCTTGATAATACTTTTTCGGATCGGTCTCTTGTTCTTTAGGCAGGTCTATATACTTAGTCACGGACTCACCGCTATCCGCTATAACCGCTACCGCAATCGTCCCTCCACCGCTCAAACTACTGGAAAACAATGTGCCCATCGCTTCCGACCATGTGGGTGTTAATTTATTATCCACCGAAACAATTTCATCTCTTTCGCTGAATCCCGCGCGCGCTGCAAGGGTCGCTGGCTCAGGCTCTGCTAGCACCGGGCGAATACCCACATCGCCAATGGAAAAAACAGCCCAATACAACAGTACCGCTAAGATTAAGTTAAAGAGGGGTCCTGCCGCAACAATAGCCACCCGTGACCACAACGGTTGCCGGTTAAATGCAAACGGCAATTCCGACGGCTGCACCGGTTCTACGTTCTCATCGAGCATTTTGACGTAACCGCCTAAAGGAATGGCGGCAATCACATATTCAGTCGAGACCGGGGTTTTCTGATAACGCCACAACACTTTACCAAAACCAACGGAAAAACGAAGTACCCTAACCCCTAATTTGCGCGCCACCAAAAAGTGGCCATATTCGTGAAAGGAGACTAAAACCCCTATCGCAATTAAAAAGTAAAATATCGTGTAAATAAGAGAAGGCGATTCCACATTTAGACCATTTCGCTAATAATTTCTTCAGAATGTACCCGCGCCAGTTTATCTGCATCCAATATGATGTCCAAACTATCCGCACCGGTTACGGCAATCAAATCCATACAGCGCTCAATAACCTTGGCAATATCGGTAAAGCGGATCCGTTCTTGTAAAAATGCGGCAACCGCAACTTCATTGGCGGCATTTAAAACCGTCGGCATAATACCACCGGCATCAATGGCTTGATAAGCCAGCCGTAAACAAGGAAAACGTTCTAAATCAGGCTTTTCAAAATCCATCCGTTTAACATCAAAGATATTTAACGGCTCCGCCCCTGATTCAAAGCGCTCTGGCATTGCCAACGCATGGGCAATCGGAATACGCATATCGGGATTACCCATTTGAGCTAATACCGTACCATCGATGTAATCAACCATCGAATGAATAATACTTTGCGGGTGTAAAACAATCTGAATTTTATCGGACGGCATATTGAACAATAAACAGGCCTCAATCATTTCCAGACCTTTGTTCATCATAGTCGCGGAATCCACCGAAATCTTCTGCCCCATATCCCAGTTAGGGTGTGCGACAGCCTGTGCCGGGGTCACATCGGCCAATTGCTCCACCGGTGTCGTTCTAAACGGACCGCCCGATGCTGTCAGCAGGATCCGCCGCGCTAGAGGTGTTTTATCGCCCGTTTGATAGCCCGCAGGCATACATTGAAAAATAGCATTATGTTCGCTGTCGATCGGTAACAACTGCGCCTTGGATTCAGCCACAGCATCCATAAATAAATTACCGGACATTACTAAGGCTTCTTTATTGGCCAACAAGACCGTTTTACCGGCTTTTGCGGCGGCTAAGGTCGGCAATAAACCTGCGGCACCGACAATGGCTGCCATCACCGAATCAACCGAGGCTAATACCGACACTTGCTCTAAGCCTGATGCGCCCGATAAAACCTCTATGGTTGACACCTCAGAATCGGCTATTAACTGTTTAAATTCTTCAGCCTTGCGTTCATTCACCACGACCGCGTACTGTGGCCGATGCACCAAACATTGCTGCAATAACTCGGCTACATTGGTATTAGCCGTTAAGGCGATCACCTTATAGCGGTTAGGGTGGCGTGCCACCACATCCAGTGTACTGACCCCAATCGAGCCGGTTGAGCCGAGAACGCAAATACCCTTCATGAGACTTGGCGAATTAAAATAACACCCAAATAAAAGACCGGAATCGCCGCAATCAAGCTATCTAAGCGATCCAAAACACCCCCATGACCGGGCAGTAAGGTTCCAGAATCTTTAACACCTTGGCGGCGCTTCAGTAGACTAATAAACAAGTCACCGTAAATAGAAACCAAAACCGTAAACATCGATAACATGACAAAATTAGCGGCGATAATGAGTGGAAAACCGTAATAAAACCCTAAACCAACGCCCATCAAAAACGATGAAACAATTGCACCACGCATGCCGGCAATCGTTTTACCCGGACTGATCTCCGCTGCCAACTTCATTTCACCATACTTTCGACCGACAAAATAAGCAGCAATATCGGCGGCCCAAATCAGCAATAGAAAATACATAATCATCTCGTTGCCGTACAGTTCTTTGAGTCGGGTAAAGAATAACCAGGCCGACAAGAGTAGAAACCACCCCAAGATTAACTTAAAACGCTTTTTAATCTTAATCTCAAGTAAAGCACCCCCGGCATTACGAATCAGAATCATCGCAAACAACCACCAAAGCACCGGTCCAATAGCCAACCAATCAATCACACCGGAGAGTTCATAAATATCTAAGTTATGTAACTCATCAACCAAGTACTCAATAAGGTCTACCCATGAACCCATCGCTTGCATGGATAAGGCTAAAAATACCAGAAAAATAATTTTAATGATTCGGTCATTAACGCCCGATATCGATACCCATTCCCAGCCCGCGGCTAAAATGAAAAAGGCACAGAACAGATTAAAATAATCAGTCGGCAATAAAAAAACCGCTGCCACAATTGCAGGAATCAAAACCAGTGCTGTAATAATACGTTTAATTAACATTGTCTTTACTAATTGTCTTAAAAATTTAAATTTATGATGTGACGTTATTATTGCTTGGAGTCAACTTGTTCCCCAGTACGTCCAAAACGCCGCTGCCTATTCTGGTAATCGAAAATAGCCTCGCTCAAATAATCTTCGTTAAAGTCAGGCCACAGTACCGCACTGTTAAAAAACTCGGTATAAGCCATTTGCCATAACATAAAATTACTGATCCTTTTTTCACCCCCGGTCCGTATAAACAAATCCGGGTCAGCCATCCCTGCTGTTTCTAAACAGCCTTCCAACAACTGTTCGGTTACCTTAAAATTACTGTCATTATTGGCCACTGCCTGCTGAATAATTTTCTCAGCGGCCTGGCAAATATCCCAACGACCGCCATAATTTGCGGCGATAATTAAGGTCATCCCTGTGTTTTTACAGGTCAATTGTTCGCTTTCTTTAATTTTATCTTGCAACGGCTGAGAAAAAGCGCTGCGATCCCCGATAAAACGCAAACGAATCTTATTTTCATTTAAGCGCTTAACTTCCTGTTTAAGCGTCGTGATGAATAAGCGCATAAGAAGATCAACTTCTTCTTTAGGTCTGCGCCAGTTCTCACTACTAAACGCAAACAAACTTAAAACCTCTATGCCCTGTTGAGCACAATATTCAACGGTACGGCGCACGGCTTTCGCACCGGCATGATGACCGGCCGTTCGCGGCAAGTGCTTCGCTTGTGCCCATCGACCATTACCATCCATGACAATAGCAATGTGTTTCGGCATGTTCCCCTCGCCACTTTCAACTTGAACGTCCATCACTGTCTGTTGTTATTTTTTAAGGGCTGCTTAGCGTCTAAAAAGACATTAAATCAGCTTCTTTTTCTTCCAAGAGCTTTTCCACAGCCTTAACATAACTGTCGGTTATTTTTTGAATCCTTTCTTCACCCTTATGTGACTCGTCTTCGGAGATCATTTTCTCTTTCAACGCTTCTTTGATATCAGAATTAGCATCCCGGCGAATATTCCGAATAGAAATCCGGCCATTTTCAACTTCGTGTTTAACCAGTTTCACCAAATCACGACGTCGTTCTTCGGTTAACGGCGGTAACGGTATACGAATCACCGTGCCTGTTGTTGCTGGGTTTAAACCCATATCAGAAGCTAAAATAGCTTTCTCAATCGCCTGAACCATCCCTTGTTCCCAAGGCGTAACCGTTAATGTTCTTGAGTCTTCCACAGCCACATTGGCAACCTGTGTTAAAGGCGTATCGGTACCGTAATAAGACACTTGTATTTGATTGAGTAAGTTGGGGTGTGCTCGCCCGGTTCTTATTTTCATAAAAGCCTGCTTTACCGCTTCAACACTTTTAGTCATCCGTGCAGAAGCCCCTTGCTCTATATCACTAATCATTGCTCACCTCTACCTCTAGCCGTTATTAACGATCCCAAATCCTCGCCTTGCATTAACCGCATAATTGCACCCGGTTCAAAAATATTCATGACCCGCAGTGATATATCATTATCACGGCACAAGACCAAAGCCGTTGCATCCATAACACCCAATCGTTGATCCAGTGCTTCATCAAAAGTCAGGTGTTTATACAATACGGCATCACTGTGTTGTTCGGGGTCTGCCGAATAGACGCCTTCCACTTTGGTTGCTTTAATCAAAAGGTCGGCATTTATCTCAACCGCCCGTAAACTAGCTGCAGAATCCGTGGTAAAAAAAGGGTTACCCATCCCAGCGGCAAAAATAGCCACCCGCCCTTTTTCCAAATGCCGAACGGCACGACGACGAATATAATCCTCACAAACCTGATTAATTTGTAAGGCCGACATCACGCGTACCGGTTGATCAATACATTCCAAGGCATCTTGCATCGCCATCGCATTAATGACGGTTGCCAACATTCCCATATGGTCACTGGTGACACGGTCCAAACCTTCAGAAGCCTTTTGTGCGCCACGCAGTATATTACCCCCACCAATAACCAAACCCACTTCAATGCCAGCATCACATAATTCTTTGATTTCAGCGGCTAAACGCTTCAATATCTTAGCGTCTATACTACCACCTTCTTCACTCATCAACGCTTCACCACTTAACTTCAGCAAAATACGTCGGCAAATCATAGTCGTCATAACGAGTCTCCTTATCCCCAATCAATATAACAACAAGAGCAGCGATTCTAGCACAGCCAAGGGATGTTATTCGCCGCGAACTTGGGCCATCACTTCATCTGCAAAATTTTCTTCTTTCTTTTCGATGCCTTCACCAACTTCAAAACGCTTGAAACGAATCACCGCATTACCTTGGTCAGCCACAATTTTAGCCACGGTCTGCTTATCATCTTTAATAAAGGCCTGACCTAATAGCGTAACTTCTGCTAAATATTTCTTAATGCGTCCTGTGACCATTTTTTCAATAATAGCTGCTGGCTTACCACTTTCAGCCGCTTGTGCTGAAAAAATGTCTTTTTCTTTCTCGATCATCTCAGTAGGAACATTGTCTTCACCAAGACACAAAGGGTTAGTCGCGGCGACATGCATAGCAATGTCTTTACCTAACGCATCATCTGCCTTCTGTAATTCGACAATAACGCCAATACGACTACCGTGCAGGTAACAAGCCGTGCCCCCTTGCGATGCAAATTTTTGAACACGTCTAACGGTAATGTTCTCACCTAACTTAGCGATCATTTCACGACGAACGCCATCTACTGTTTGACCATTCGCTAACTCTAAGGTATTAACATCGTCAATAGCTTCTGCATCGGCCTGTAATACGGCTTCCGCAACCGCTGCTGCAAAACCTTTAAACTCATCCCCTTTCGAGACAAAATCTGTTTCACAATTAACATCAACCATGGCGACTACTTTACCGTCGGCACTCACTTTAACGCCAATCGCACCTTCTGCTGCAATTCGCCCTGATTTCTTATCCGCTTTGGCTAGACCTGCTTTACGCATTTGTTCTACTGCCAACTCCAAATCACCTTCTGCTGCAGTTAAAGCACGCTTACACTCCATCATGCCTGAGCCTGTTCTTGCGCGCAGTTCTTTAACCATTGCCGCTGAAATTTTCATATCTTTTCCACCTTAAACTATCTTTTATCTATAAAAACGCCCCCACAAGTGGAGGCGTTCAATTAATTCGCTAACGTCATTTATAGCGTCAACGAAAATCGTTAACGTCTTACCAAAAAACTATTCGGCTGCGCTAACTTTCGCGTCAACACCTTCTGACATCTCAACGAAATCATCTTTAACACCGCCTAAACTTGCCGCTTTTGCTTCTAAAACAGCCGCTGATGCTGTTTGGCAGTAAAGCTTAATAGAACGAATTGAATCGTCGTTCCCTGGGATCATGTAGTCAACCAATTCTGGAGAATTGTTCGTATCAACAATCCCAATCACAGGAATACCTAACTTCCTTGCTTCATTAACGGCATTCTTTTCATAGCCCACATCAAAAACAAATACGGCATCAGGAACACCTCTCATGTCTTTAATACCACCGACACTGCGTTCCAATTTTTCCATTTCACGCTGCATACCCAAGCCTTCTTTCTTATTAAAGCGTTGGTTAATGGTCCCGTCAGCAGTCATAGCCTCTAATTCTTTCAACCGATTAATTGATTTCTTAATGGTTTTAAAGTTAGTCAACATACCGCCTAACCAGCGATGATTAACATACGGCATACCACAACGCTTAGCCTCTTCTACCACAGTCTTACTTGCGGCTTTCTTCGTACCAACAAACAAAATAGTGCCTTTTTTAGCGGCAATTTTGCCGACAAAATTCATTGCATCATTGTACAACGGCAATGTTTTTTCTAAATCGATGATATGAATGCTGCTACGAGCCCCAAAAATGAACGGTGCCATTTTCGGATTCCAATAACGTGTTTGATGTCCAAAATGAACGCCAGCTTCTAACATCTGACGCATGGTTACTGCTGCCATGTATAATACTCCTAAAAATTATTCTGCCTGACTTAGTGTCAAACAAAGGGTTACGCCTCCACCTATCCCATTTGATGACCCATCCGCTAAATTTTTAGCTACAACAGGCACCCTATCAAATGTGTCGATTAGGTGTGAGAATTAACTGACCTTTATACCATATTTTGCAGTTACCAACAATTATTTATCTGCTAAAATGCCCTTTTACTCAAAACAATTTATAATACAATCTTATGAGTATCACCATAAACACTCCCGATGATATCGCAAAAATGCGTATTGCAGGCCGACTCGCCGCTGAAGTTCTTGAAATGATTGAACCCCATGTTGTCCCGGGCGTTACCACAGAAGAACTCGACCAGATCTGCCATGACTATATTGTCAATACCCAACAAGCCATCCCCGCCCCCCTGAATTATCGCGGCTTCCCAAAATCAATCTGCACCTCAATTAATTATCAAGTTTGTCACGGCATACCGGGATCTAAAAAACTAAAAAAAGGCGATATCGTCAATATTGATATTACCGTTATCAAAGACGGCTACCACGGTGATACCAGCAAAATGTTTCCGATCGGCACGATTACCCCACATGCCAAAAGGCTCATTCAAATCACCCAAGAATCTCTATTCAAAGGTATCGAGCAAGTTAAACCCGGCACGACCCTAGGCGATATTGGCTACGCCGTCCAAAAACATGCTGAATCAAACCGTTATTCAATCGTGAGAGAATTTAGCGGGCACGGGATCGGCAAGACATTTCACGAAGAACCCCATGTTTTACACTTTGGCAAACCGGGCAAAGGCTTAGCGATAGATTCCGGCATGATTTTTACCATAGAACCGATGCTGAACATGGGTAAACGTCATGTTAAGATTCTGTCTGATGGCTGGACCGCTGTCACCAAAGATCGCTCGCTCTCCGCACAATTCGAACATACCATTTTAGTCACAGACACCGGCTACGAAATCTTAACACTGCGCCAAGAAGAACAATGACTTTAGAGACCCCTTTAGAAACTTTTCAAAAGCTTTTTGAAAAAGACAACCCAGTTGCTTTGATCAAGCAACAACTTGAACAGCAACAACACGCTATTTTCACCCAGTTCAATCCCGCCTACCCGGTAGACACGCTCCTAAAGCAACGCTCACGACTCATTGACGACGCCCTCAGCGCTTGTTGGAATCACTTCCTGGGTGAGCAGTCACATCTAGGTGCGTTACTGGCTGTTGGCGGCTACGGCCGCCAAGAAATGTTCCCATACTCGGATGTCGATATCCTCATCTTAATCGATCAACAAGCCTTAACCCCAACACAAACCCAATTACTGGAAAAATTCTCCAGCTTCCTGTGGGACATTGGCTTAAAACCCGGGCAAAGTATTCGTACCATAAAAGAATGCATCACGCTCGCCAAAAATGATCAATCGGTCATGACCAGTATTACCGAAGTCCGATTAATCACCGGCAACAGCACATTTTTAGAACAACTCAATAACCAAACAACACCCGACACCATGTGGTCTGCGGCGCAATTTTTTAATGCTAAATTAGAAGAGCGCGCACAACGACACAATAAATTTCATGACACCGCCTATAATCTTGAACCCAATATTAAAGAAGGTCCCGGCGGACTCCGAGATATTCAAACGTTTATCTGGGTTTTTAACCGTCATTATCAACGAAATTCACCCCACCCTTTAATAGACCTGAACTACTTGTCAGACGCCGAACACCAAGAACTGATTGCCGACACTCAAGCTTTATGGCGCATCCGCTATGCCTTACACTGCCTGACTAACAAAAACGAGAACCGCTTATTATTTGATTTTCAACGAGAACTTGCAGAACAATTTGGCTTCAAAGCGCCTAGAAATGGGGCCATAGAACAATTCATGCAATTTTATTTTAAAACCGTGGTTAGGCTTGAGCGCCTCAACGAAGTCCTGTTGAAACTTTTTCAAGAACGCGTCATCAACAACCCAGACGACCGCCCGGAAAGACTCACCGAAGATTTCCAAATCACTCATGGCTATATTGACGCCATTAACGACAACCTTTTCAACCGTTCTCCCCAAGCCTTACTGGAAGTTTTTCTTTTGTGCCAACAGAACGCTCAATGCAAAGGTATCAGCGCTAAGACCATTCGCCTCATTCAAAAAAATCTACACTTAATTGATGATGAATTTCGCAGCCACAAAGAATCCCGGCGCTTATTCATGGAGATTTTAAAACAACCGGAAGGGACCACTCACCAACTGCAGCCTATTTGCCTTGCTTTAAGAACATTGTTTCGCGCATGCAATACGACTTATTTCATATTCATACCGTTGATGAACACACCCTCTTTGTGATTAGAAACTTAAGACGCTTTGCCCTCAATAAACACAATCACGAAGTTCCTTTTTGCAACGATATATTTCTGCTAATCCAGAAACCCGAAGTCCTTTATCTCGCTGGTTTTTTTCATGATATTGCCAAAGGAAGAGAAGGCGATCACTCCATTGTCGGTCAAGATATCGCCCAACAATTTTGTCATGACCACGGACTTCCTGAACATGATACCGCTCTGATTGTCTGGCTAGTCCGTCATCACTTAATCATGTCGACAACCGCACAACATAAAGACATCTCTGATCCGAGTATTATTCACACTTTTGCAGAACAAGTCGGCACCCAAGAACGACTCAATCATCTTTATCTACTGACTGTCGCCGATATTCGAGCCACCAACCCAACGCTCTGGAATTCTTGGAAAGACAGTCTACTCAAAGAACTTTATCTGGCCACCAACACCGCGCTAGAAAACGGACTTAAAAACCCGATTAAACAAAAAGACCATATCGAACAAACCCGAAATGAGGCTAAAAATGCACTGGTTAGCAAAGGGATACCCACTCGAATTATTGAACAGTGCTGGGCCCACCTGGATGATAATTATTTTATCAAATATTCGGCCGATGAAATCATCTGGCACACCATTGGTATTGCTTCAACAGACAATAATGACACCAATCTGCCATTAGTCCTACTCAGACCTCAAACCTTGCGCGGTAGTGCTGAAGTCTTTATCTTTACGCAAGACGACGGCCCGATCTTTTCGCTATGTACCGACATTCTTGATCAGTTAGGCCTATCAATCTTAGATGCCCGAATTACCACAACACAAAACCAATACGCCTTAAACAGTTTTCACGTGCTAAGACAATCAGGCCAGCCCATCAATAGCCTCATCAAAGAAATTAATTTGAGTAGCCAAATTCGCAAACGATTAGTGAATAAAAACGCCAAGGGCCGTGAAAACATTCTTCGTTTTTCACGGCAGGCAAAATACTTCCCGATTAAAACCCAAGTTATCTTTCACAACGACCCTAAAAAGCAACACACCATTTTAGAACTCATCAGCACCGACAGCCCTGGATTACTCGCCAAAGTCGGACAAGTTTTTCAAGATCACCATATTATTTTGCATAACGCTAAAATATCAACCATTGGCGGCCGCGTGGAAGACCGGTTTTACATCACCGACCTAAATCATAACAGCATCCATGATCAAGAAAGGCGCACCCAGCTAAAAAATGACTTGCTCACCCTTTTAACGCAAGACACGACGACGCACCGTGCTGCGATATCGGATTAGCTTCATGGTGAAAACCCTTGGTTTTATTATTCGACAGATTCTTATACTCGCTAGTTTGAGCACACTAATCGGCTGTGCAACGACAGCGACCGGACGCAAACAGCTCATCCTCCTGCCTGCTGGCCAAATCAATCAAATGGGAATTACCGCTTTCAACGACCTCAAAGCGGCCAAAAAAGTACACCCCACGGGTAAAAACGTTAATTACATCCACTGTATTACCCAAGCGATGACCCGCACCCTTAACAACGCCTCTTGGGAAGTCGCTTTGTTCGTTGACGATAGCCCAAACGCTTTTGCTTTACCGGGCAATAAAATAGGTATCCACAGTGGCCTGATTGCGCTTACCGACAACCCAGATCAACTTGCCGCCGTTATTGGCCACGAAATAAGTCATGTCTTGGCCCGCCATAGCAATGAACGTCTCTCTCAGAAAATTGCGTTACAACAAGGCCTTATGCTCAGCAAAAAGCTCAGCGCCCCTAAAACGCAACTAGGAAAAACTGCATTAAGTCTACTCGGACTCGGTGGACATTACGGCGTCCTCCTCCCTTTTAGTCGTTTACACGAACAAGAAGCCGATATTCTCGGATTAACATTGATGGCCAAAGCCGGCTTTGACCCTCAACAAAGTATCACCTTGTGGCATAAGATGGCTCAAGCAAACAAACAACACGCTTCTGAGTTTCTATCAACCCACCCCAGCTATCATCACCGTATCGAAACATTGAGCCAACACATGCCAACGGCACTAGCGCTCAGCAAAGAAGCCAACGCTCTTGGCCGTAACCCACATTGCACGCCTTAACTATGAATCCAAAATTAAAGCAATTACACCCCTACCCCTTTGAGAAACTCAAACAACTTAAGCACGGCATCGTTCCGCCCACGGATAAATCAGCCATTGCACTGTCCATTGGTGAACCGAAACACCCCACGCCTCTATTTATTCAACAGGCACTGCAACAGCATTTACCCAGCTTGGTGAACTACCCCTCCACCCAGGGGACCGACGAACTGCGCCAAACTATCGCGCACTGGGTCTGTCAGCGCTTTTCCATTGAACAACCCTTTATGACCGCTGACAACCATGTTTTACCCGTCAATGGCACGCGTGAGGCCTTATTCGCCTTTGCACAGACCATTATTGACCCCAGCAAGCAACCCATAGTCATCATGCCCAATCCCTTCTACCAGATTTATGAAGGGGCAGCTCTCTTGGCCGGGGCAGAACCCTATTACCTCAATACCACGGCTGACAATCATTACCGCCCAGATTTTGACAGCATTCCCGTTGATATTCTTGAACGTTGTCAATTATTTTTTATCTGTTCACCCGCCAATCCATCAGGCAGCGTGCTGGATCAAAGTGATCATGAAAAACTCATCGCTCTTGCACAACACTATGATTTTGTGATTGCTGCTGATGAATGCTACAGCGAAATTTATGCCGATGAAAGCCGCCCGCCGCAAGGTTTATTGCAAACGGCTTTTACAATGGGCCATAAGAAATTTGACCGTTGCGTCATTTTTCACAGCCTGTCTAAACGCTCTAACGCTCCGGGATTACGCTCCGGCTTTGTTGCGGGCGATGCGAGCTTAATTAAACAATTCCTGCATTACCGCACTTATCACGGCAGCGCCATGTCACCACCGGTTCAACAAGCCAGTATTGCAGCCTGGGGAGACGAAACCCACGTTCTCGAAAATAGAAATTATTATCGTGAAAAATACAATGCAGTTATCAGTATCTTGTCAGATGTCTGTATAATTTCACAACCACCGGGAAGTTTTTACATCTGGCTTAAAACAACCATTGCCGATACGGAATTTGCGCGCGGACTATTTGCATTAGAAAATGTGACCGTTCTCCCAGGAAGTTTTTTATCGCGAGAAGCCAATGGCATTAACCCGGGACAAAACCATGTCAGAATGGCTCTGGTCGCGCCATTAGACGACTGTATCGATGCGGCAAACCGCATTAAACAATTTATTAACACTTTATAAAGAAATCACCATGAGACAATTAGAAAATATTATTAACGAAGCTTTTGAAAATCGTGCTGACATCACACCCAGCACAACCACCCCTGAAGTCCGTAGCGCTGTTGAACAAGCGATGAACCTACTCGACAGTGGGGAAGCCCGCGTTGCTGAAAAATCAAGCGGCGACTGGGTCGTCAATCAATGGCTTAAAAAAGCGGTTTTGCTTTCATTTAGAATTAATGAAAATCGCGTTATGGATGGTGGTGTTAATCGTTATTACGACAAAGTCGAAACAAAATTTGCCACTTACACCCCTGAAGATTTCCAAAAAGCCGGTGTTCGGGTGGTCCCCAATGCCAATGCACGTCATGGCTCTTACATCGCCCCAGGGGCCATTTTAATGCCATCGTATGTCAACATTGGTGCTTACGTCGATAGCGGCACCATGGTGGATACTTGGGTAACGGTCGGCTCTTGTGCACAAATTGGCAAGAACGTACACTTATCCGGCGGCGTGGGTATCGGGGGTGTTTTAGAACCTTTACAAGCCAGCCCAACCATCATTGAAGACAACTGTTTTATTGGCGCTCGTTCTGAAATTGTAGAAGGCGTGGTCGTTGAACAAGGCTCAGTCATTTCGATGGGTGTCTATATTGGCCAAAGCACTAAAATATTCAACCGCATGACCGGTGAAATCAGTTACGGCCGCATCCCAGCAGGTTCGGTTGTCGTCTCAGGCAACCTCCCTTCTGCAGATGGCAGCCACAGTTTATATTGCGCCGTTATCATCAAACAAGTGGATGAGCGTACACGCAGCAAAACCGGTATTAATGAGTTATTAAGAGATTAGCAGACTCGTTAACCCGATAAAAAAAGCCGCCAAACTGTTACGCACGGTCTGGCGGCTTTTTTATTATTAAAGACTAACCACTATTAAGATGGCGATAGCTTTTCGAAAACGACTTGATTGAACTTTTCAACAACGCCCGAACACGGGTCCCAACCAAAATAAAAAACCGCCCACTTTTCAATTAACCCCCCAGACGCTAAAACAAACGCCTCTCAATAGGGGTCAGACCTAATAGCTACCGGTATGATTGAAACCACAAAAGAATATTAAGTCAGTGACTGATAATGTTTACAGCAACTTTACATAAGACTTGAAAAAATAATTAATCATTGGCAATGCCGCCCTTAACGAATAACCAAAAATGTATGCTGTTTTGGAAACGATATGACCACCGTATTGATAAATAAATGCTTCCGTTTCTTTGCCCTTACCGCTTTACTCTGGCTTATCGTTACCTATGGTTTTGGCATTAACATCCCACTCCTAACAAAAACAACGCCCAGCCCGAACACCCTGAAGACCACATTGAAATTACCCCAAGACTTTACTATTGAGGTTTTTGCTAGCAATCTACCGGGTATTCGAACGCTACTGCCAACCCCTACGGGCGCTTTAATTGCCACCTTGCCTAAACAGGGACAGGTCATCTTATTGAAAAAAACAGCGGCTAACTCAAAAGCCTCCCAACAAGCGACAACCTTACTTTCCGGGCTAAACTTACCCAGCGGCTTAGCCTTCTACAAGAACTGGCTTTATATTGCCGAAAGTCATGCCATTGGCCGTATTCACTACGACCCGATCAAGCAACAAATTTCCGGTGACTACACAATCATTATTAACAATCTTCCTGATGGCGGTAATCACTGGACCCGAACGATTAAATTTAGTCCTAACGGGAAACTTTTTATCGCTGTCGGTTCCAGTTGTAATGTTTGCGAAGAAGACCATCATTTTCGCGCCTCACTGCTGACCTACCACCCCGACGGCAGTCACGGCGAAATTTATGCCACCGGTCTTCGAAACACGGTCGGATTTGCTTGGGAACCGAACAGCCAACGTCTATTCGGCGTCGATAACGGCCGTGATTTCTTAGGCGATGACACGCCGCCCGATGAAATTAATTGGATTCAAAAAGGCCACTTTTACGGTTGGCCCTATAGCCATAGCAATAATCACCCGGATCCTCAATATGGTTCAGACAAGAGCCATGAAGTGGCCCGTAGCACACCGCCCTACCAACACATCAATGCCCATAGCGCCCCCTTATCAATACTTTTCCTTAAACACCCCCGCTTTCCGCCCCATTTACGCCAAAAAGCACTGATTACTTTACACGGCTCTTGGAACCGCTCCACTAAAACCGGCTATAAAATAATCGCAGTAGATTTAAAGACTCCCACAGCGATCCGCCAGCAGGATTTTATTACCGGCTTTGAAACACAAGGCGATGTTATTGGCCGTCCCGTTGATCTTGTTGAAGACCACCAAGGCGACTTATTCCTCTCGGATGACTTTAGCGGAACTGTTTATAAAATTACCTACCCACCGGATCAACACCGCTAACTTTATTACCCCTAACCCTTGTAGACAAACTGATCTCTTGGCACAATGACCCTCTAATAACCCGACTGACTAATCCCCATAGCTAAACACAAAGCAATGATTACACTGTACGGCATAAAAAACTGCAACACCGTAAGCCAAGCCAGGAAATGGCTTGAGAGACATGATCTTGATTATCAATTCCATGATTTTAGAGCCGATGGCCTCAATCATGATCAACTGACCCTACTTGCCGAAAGAATCCCTTGGGAAACACTCCTTAATCGACGCAGTACCCGCTGGAAAGACATCCCGGTCGAAACGCGAGAAAATCTCGACCAAACACAAGCGCTTAAATTTATGTTATTGCACCCGACGTTAATTAAACGTCCGGTTTTAATAAGTTCTACCCAAGCCTTTGTCGGATTCTCAGAATCACTCTACCAGCAACAATTAACCTAACCGGCCCATAAAAATATCATGACCCAAACACTGACATTACTGGAAGCTCTCATCAAAAAACCTTCGGTCACGCCTAACGACGAAGGTTGCCAAGATTTAATCGCTCAGCACCTGACTCCACTGGGTTTTGTCGACGAACGACTTGATTTTGACGATACCCAAAACATCTGGTTACGGCGCGGTCAATCCGCCCCTTTATTTGTTTTTCTGGGTCATACCGATGTGGTTCCTCCAGGCCCGCTGGACCAATGGGACAGCCCGCCTTTTGAACCGACGATTAAAGGGGATTTACTGTATGGTCGCGGGACTGCCGATATGAAAGGCGGTATCGCCTGTTTTATCACTGCTTGCGAACGGTTTATTGCAGAACATCCCGACCACGCCGGCTCAATTGCCCTGATGATCACCAGTGATGAAGAAGGTATTGCTACCAATGGCGTGGTTAAAGTGATTGATGTGTTAGAACGACGTCATGAAAAAATAGACTGGTGTCTGGTGGGTGAACCTTCCAGTAATAAAAAAATCGCCGATGTCATCCGTGTTGGACGCCGAGGCTCCTTGTGCGCAAAACTAACCGTTCAGGGTATTCAAGGCCATGTGGCCTATCCGGATATTGCTGAAAACCCTATCCATGCGGTTACCCCGGCACTCACTGAATTAACCCAAGAGATTTGGGATCGCGGCAATCAATTCTTCCCCGCAACCAGTTTGCAAATTTCCAATATTAATGCCGGCACCGGTGCTGAAAATATTATCCCCGGCCATGCTGAAATATTGTTTAACCTGCGTTTCTCTACGGCTCTAAACGAACAAACCATTAAAGAGCGAACCCATGCTATCTTAGATAAATATCATTTTAACTACACCGTAGACTGGCGCTTATCTGGCAATCCGTTTTTAACCAACCAAGGTGAACTCATCACCGCATGCCATCAAGCGATTGAGGGGGTCACCGGCTATGAACCCGTAGACGATACCGGTGGCGGCACCTCCGATGGACGTTTTATCGCACCGACTGGCGCTCAAGTCGTAGAACTGGGACCTATCAACGAGAGTATTCACAAAATAAATGAACATGTACGCGTTGAAGACTTAGAAACACTTTCAACCATTTATGAAAAGATCCTAACGCATTTGCTCGTTAACCATTAACCGCCGGTCACACTCATATGACGAAAGATAACCGGCTTTTCCTGAAGATTAAATTCATGCTTTTCGGGTTTAATCTTCATCGCTTCAACGATGGCCTGTTTTAACAATTCCCGGTCACCTGGATGTGAGCGTACTATTTTTTTCAGATCGACTGAATGTTCATTACCGAGACACAACAACAAACGCCCTTCCGCGGTTAACCGAACCCGATTACATTGACTGCAAAAATTCTCACTGTGCGGTGAAATAAATCCGACCCGACTAACGCTGCCATCAACTTTAAAATAATTAGAGGGTCCGCCCGTTTTATCGCTAACCGATGACAAACTAAAATGACGCTCAAGATCTTCCCGAATTTGATAACTGGGGTAATAAGCCTCAGCACGACTGTGCTCACTCACCTGCCCTAAGGGCATTTCTTCAATAAAGCTAATATCAAAACCGTGCTCGACCGCATAACGCACTAAATCAACAACTTCATCGTGGTTTCGGTTTTTCAAAATAACCGCATTCAACTTAATACGCTCAAAACCCTGTTCCTTAGCGGCCATGATGCCACGTAAAACCTGCTGTAAATCACCGGTTCGGGTTAACCGCTTAAAGCGCTCAGGATTTAAGGTATCCAAACTAATATTCAGTCGCTTAACGTGTGCTTGCTGTAAACCTTGTGCCATTTGATCCAGATGAGAACCATTGGTCGTCATCAAGAGCTCATCAACACCTTGAAGACCGCCTAACTTATTCATCAATTCAAGAATATTTCGACGAATCAAGGGCTCCCCACCGGTCACCCTTAATTTGGTCACACCCAGTTCAGAAAAAGCCTTGGCAATCTGATAAATCTCTTCCAGCGTCAGGATTTGTGCCCGAGGCATAAAAGTCATTTCTTCAGACATACAGTAAATACAACGAAAATCACAACGGTCAGTGACGGACAACCGTAAGTAATTTACCGTCCGCCCAAAAGCGTCAATTAATTTAGGTTGTGCCTGCATAATATATAACTAAAAATAACCTGTGAAAAATTCATAACGGTATGCTTTTGTTAACACCCTAGTAAGATCTGTTAACCCGTATAGACCCCATAATAGCACTTTTGTTGCCATCATTCTCGCTTCAAAACCCACGCCGCGTTAGAATAGTGGTTTATTATTTTAATCCTCCCTTCCCATGAACAAAATCATTATTGGTTTCCTTGTCGGACTGTTGATTACCACACCCTTGCAAGCTGAAGAAAAGCCCACGATTCGTTTGGGCGTCTTAGCCTTTGGTACTGTCAATTGGGAATTGACCGCCCTTAACAATGAAATCAAAACGCCCTCATTTAATCTGGATATTCGCCGGTTAACCAGCCCACAAGCCGGCAAGATTGCACTGCAATCCGGTGCTGTTGATATGATTGTCGCCGACTGGGTTTGGGTTTCAAGACAACGTGAAAATGATTTTAACTTCAGCTTTTACCCGTATTCAACCGCCTCCGGTAGACTCATGGTATCCCCCAAGAGCGCGATCCATTCTGTTAACGATCTCATCGGTAAGAAGTTAGGGATTGCTGGCGGTGCTTTAGATAAAAACTGGCTGTTGTTACAAACGCTCAGCCAACGCGCGGGCTTAACCCTTAAAGAACACCTCGAACCGGTCTTTGGCGCTCCCCCGCTCCTGAGCCACCAACTGGAACAAGGCCATCTCGATGCGGTGATGACCTACTGGCACTATGGCGCTAAACTCGAAGCCCAGGGCTTTCGTTCACTGCTCAGCGGCAGTGACATTATCTCAGGACTGGGTATTGAACAAAAAATACCGATGCTCGGTTATGTTTTTCAACAAGACTTTGCCAACCAACACCCCAAAGTACTCAGACGTTTTTTCAACAAACTGGATTTAGCCAAAGCCCAGTTATGTCTTAACGATGCCAGTTGGCAAAAAATTGTTCCGTTAACCCAAGCGAACAATCAAAAAACAGCCCAACTGTTACGCCAACGCTACTGTGACGGCCGTATTAAACAATGGGGGCCTGCGGAACACGACGGTGCTGAAAAAATATACACCTTGTTAAAAAAACTCAGTAACAACCGTTTAACGGGCCAGTCTGAACATATTAACCCTGGAACCTTCTGGATGCCTTCAGCACCATGATATCGACTGCCAATCCTCAGCACACCCGTTATTTAGCTGGGCTGTCCCTGTTTGTTTTTATTTTATTATGGCACGGCATCGCCAGTTGGCTGGCAACACCGGTACTGCCTGAGCCCATCAACGTTGCTGAAGTTTTATGGTCTGAAATTTATCACGGCGACCTATTACATCATTTAGGCATGACTTTATTTCGCTTAACCACCAGTTTTATCATTGCCATGATACTGGGATCAGCATTAGGTATTTTATTAGGTAGAACCCCTGCCCTCGACCATTTCTTTGATAACTGGCTGATTATTTTTCTAAACATTCCAGCACTGGTCACCATTATTTTGTGTTACGTTTGGTTTGGCCTCAGTGAAGTTGCCGCTATTCTTGCCGTAGTCATTAATAAACTTCCCAATGTTATTGTGACCCTCAGAGAAGGGGCTAAATCACTGGATAAAGACCTGTTAGAAATGGCGCAGAGCTACCGTCTTACCCGGAAAAAAATATTAACGCAGGTGATCTGGCCACAACTCCATCCCTACTTTATGGCTGCAGCGCGTTCCGGTATTGCTCTGACCTGGAAGATCGTCCTAGTCGTTGAATTACTCGGCCGCAGTGATGGCATGGGATTTCAATTACATTTATTTTTTCAACTGTTTGATGTTGCCAGTATCTTAGCCTATACCATCGCCTTTATTACTGTCATACAGATTATCGAAATCAGTCTACTCAAGCCTTTAGATCGCTATGGTCGACGGTGGCAACGATGACGGCTATTAACCTGATCATTGAAGATAAAAAATTTCCTCACTCAGACCGTATTATTGCTCACCTAGAACTCCACATCCCTTCCGGTGAATTTGTCTGCCTCATTGGCCCTTCTGGTTGTGGCAAGAGTACACTCCTTAATTTGATTGCCGGGCTCGATAAGAACTATCAAGGCTCGATTACTTTTGGCACCCCCCAACAAGACTGCCGCATGGGCTATGTTTTTCAAAACCCCCGGTTACTCCCGTGGCGGACGGTACGAGAAAATATTGAACTGGTGCTACCCCATGACACTCCCGCCCATACCGTTGATGAATTATTGGCATCAATGAAACTCACAGCGGTTCAAGACACTTACCCCCAGCGTTTATCTCTGGGCATGAGCCGACGTGTAGCCTTGGTAAGAGCCTTTGCTGTCAATCCGGACATTCTCTTAATGGATGAACCGTTTGTGTCTTTAGACGCCCCCACCGCGCGTAAGATTCGAAAGCAACTGATCACACTGTGGGGCCAACAGCAACACACGGTCTTATTTGTCACCCATGATTTAAGAGAAGCCATTACCTTGGCTGACCGGCTGATTTTCTTATCCAACTCGCCGATGACTATCGTTCGTGATGTCAAAATCACGATCCCCAGAACGCAACGCTTTGATGACCGCCAGATCGAAACGTTCAGACAACAACTATTGTCTGAATACCCTGATCTTGGCCCGTTATTATAATTTGTGTTTTAGCTTAATCGCCGCGTTTAACCCCAAACACCCCTGATAAGAGACTAGCTGGGCTGAGTCCATCGGCAGTTTGTTTGAGGGGAAACGTATCGCCTCAAGGGCAACCTAAATAAACCAAACCATCAACACGTTTTTCCAGATGCTAGCCCACAAACTCAGCGCACGACAGATTGAGCACAACGGCTTTGGCTTTCAACCCATTCACCTTAAAAACTATTTTCTATGCTGATTAATACCCTCAGTGACGCTGCGAATTTAGTTATCCCGCTCTCTGATAAAAAGTGTGCTTTTTTTACTGCCCTTTAAAGGCAAAAAAAAACCCTACCGATAACGCAGCAGGGCTTTTTTATGACGTTCAGAAACGTGTTATACGGCTAAGCGCCTAGGGGATATTTTACAACGCTAGAAG
>DUCI01000062.1 GCA_012959905.1 Methylococcaceae bacterium
GAAAGTTCGACTTTTTTAGCTTCAAACTTTTCCCATAACTTAAAGAAACTAAGAAAATCAGAATTCTCCGCTTTATAGGCTTCATGTTTTGATTCTGCCAAATGCATTTTATCAATCGGCTTCTCACGCGGGTCTTGTACGCTAAGCCCTGACACTATAATGCTGATTTCTGTTAAACAACGGTAGTGGTGAGCGGCTATTAAGGTTCTAGCTAATTTAGGATCTAAGGGCACCCGCGCTATTTGCTTCCCTAAAGCTGTCATCTGCTCGTTTAGATCTAAAGCATTAATTTCATGAAGCACCTTAACCCCATCACGAATCATCTTATTATCAGGACGTTCTAAAAAGGGAAAATCTTTAATATCACCTAGATTTAACGTAGTCATCTGCAAAATAACGGATGCTAAATTTGTTCTCAAAATCTCAGGCTCGGTAAATTCAGGTTTATTTAAATAATCTTCTTCGGAATACAATCGAATACAGATACCGGGCGCAACCCGACCACAACGTCCTGCCCGTTGATTAGCACTGGCTCTAGAAATAGCTTCTATCGGTAACCGCTGAATCTTACTACGCTGACTATAACGACTAATTCGAGCAAAACCCACGTCAATAACACTGCGAATACCGGGAACTGTTAGTGATGTTTCAGCAACATTAGTCGCTAAGACAATACGCGGTCTCGTTGCCGGTTTAAAAATACGCTCTTGCTCACGAATACTTAACTTGGAATATAACGGCAGAATATCAAAAAACTGACCCTGCGACTTTTGTAAGGCATCTGCAGTTTCCCTAATATCTCGTTCACCGGTTAAAAAAATCAAAATATCGCCGCGCATATCTCGATGCAATTCCTGAACTGCTGCCACAATAGCCAACTGTAAATCTACTACTGCCCCGTTCTCATCGCCGCTATCTTCAATCGGTTGATAGCGCTGCTCTACGGGATGGGTTCGACCTGAAACTTCGATAATAGGTGCATTATTAAAATGCTTTGAGAACCGCTGGGGATCAATGGTCGCGGAAGTAATGATTAACTTTAAATCCGGGCGTCTAGGTAATAACCATTTTAAATAACCCAATAAAAAATCGATATTTAAACTGCGCTCATGTGCTTCATCGATAATCAAGGTGTCGTACGTTGATAAAAACCGGTCGGAATGTATTTCTGCTAATAAAATACCATCGGTCATGACTTTAACCAACGACCGTTCCTGCGTTTTATCATGAAACCTAACTTTATAGCCGACGGATTGACCCATCGTTTCACCTAATTCTTCAACGATCCGATTGGCCACCGTACGTGCAGCAATACGTCTCGGTTGGGTATGCCCGATGAAACCGGCACAACCCCGTCCGACGGACAAACATATTTTGGGTAACTGGGTGGTTTTACCCGAACCGGTTTCACCGCAAACAATAACAACTTGATGCGCACGAATGAGTTCTGCAATTTCATCTTTTCTTTCTGAAATCGGTAAATCTGGAAACCTTAAGGTAGGAACTGACGCTTGACGAGAGGCCTTTTTTTGCAGTGATCGCGTGACCTTGTCGGCTAATTGTGAAAACTTCTCATCATTCATTTTTCCTTGCCGTTGATCGTTGACTAACCGCTCCAATTCACGCTTCAGCCGAAACCTATCCCGACTTAAACATACAGCGATTTTACTCTTAAGCTTTTTAATTTGCACCTGCGAACTTACCGCATTCGTTACCACCATAAGCTAAAAAACCTTTGCAAAAAATAATCCTTAAAAAAACACATCTATTCAATCCTATTAACGCTAAACTACTACCCTGTCTGTTTTGAACAACACCACTTTCTGTCAGTACCCGTAAACTTAATTATGGCCTCAAGACTCACGCTGCTGTTCCCTATTTTTGCCATCCTCGGTTCCCTTATTGCTTTTTTCTACCCTACCGAACTGTCAACATTAAAACCCTTGATCATTCCATTACTGGCTTTAGTCATGTTTACTATGGGACTTACACTCACCCTGAATGATTTTAAAGCGGCTACCAAACAGCCTCAACTCATCGGCCTTGCGTTATTGATCCAATTTTTCTTCATGCCCTTATTTGCCTGGATCATCGCCGCCAGTCTATCATTGCCGACTGAGCTATTCATTGGCCTTATTTTGGTCGGTAGTAGCGCCGGTGGAACGGCTTCCAACGTCATTTGTTTTTTAGCCAAGGGTAATGTGGCCTTATCTATCCTAATGACACTCAGTTCGACCCTTTGCGCCACGGCACTTATGCCGGTACTCACTTATCTATATCTGGATCAAAGCATACCCGTTCCCATTAGCGCCATGATACAAAGCATTATACAAATGGTCTTTTTACCGGTTCTGGCCGGTACGCTGGTCAATACTTGGTTGGCCACTTATTTGCACCCGGTACAAAATCTGCTACCGATTATCTCTAGCCTAGCAATCATCACTATTATTGCCATTATCGTTGCATTAAACCACGACAATCTTTTAATGATCTCTATTCCTCTCATTATAGCGGTTATGTTGCACAATATTTTAGGCCTCACAATAGGCTATCAAATCCCTAAACTCTTACACTACGATCAACGTACTTGTCGCACACTCGCCATTGAGGTTGGTATGCAAAATTCAGGACTCAGTGTTGCTTTAGCTATTAAATACTTCTCCATCACCGCCGCTTTACCCGGGGCACTATTCAGTATTTGGCACAACATTTCGGGTTCTATCTTAGCCAGTTTCTGGCAAGGAAGACACCCCGAATCACCTCCTAACGAATGATCACTATTAAAAAAGGCCCACTAAAACTTCAGTAGACCTTTCTTAAAACCACACCATAAAAACCAACTACATGGACTTATGCTACGAAATTTCTAGCCGCAAAATCCCAGTTCACCAAGGCCCAAAATGCTTTCAAGTATTGTGGCCGTGCATTACGGTAATCTATGTAATAAGCATGCTCCCAAACATCACATGTTAGCAACGGTGTTTGACCGTCAGTTAACGGGCATCCTGCATTACTACTACTCACTAAAGCTAAGCTACCATCTGAATTCTTAACCAACCAAGCCCATCCTGAACCAAAGGTCGTAACCGCACATTTTTCAAATTCTGCCCTGAAATTATCCATAGAACCAAAGGCCTGGGTTATTGCATCAGCAAGTGCACCCGTTGGGTTACCGCCACCATTAGGAGACAAGCTATTCCAGTAAAAAGTATGGTTCCAAATTTGTGCCGCATTATTAAAAACTGCGCCCGTAGAACGCTCCACAACCCGCTCAAGAGACTGTCCTTCAAATTCAGTTCCCGCCACTAAATCATTCAACTTAGTCACATAAGTCTGATGATGTTTGCCATAGTGAAACTCAAGTGTTTCTTGAGAAATATGTGGCGCTAGCGCATCCATCGCATACGGTAATTGTGGTAATTCAAAAGCCATAAAAATAATCTCCTCATCAAGGTAGGTAAAAAATAATTCATTGCAAAAACAGCAATGAATATAATCAAAAGTTCTGAATCATACTGAACTTTCCCCCTTTAATCAATAAGCACCGCATGACATTACTTGTTAGCTAATTTATAATCGTCGTTATTTAAATTAAGTGACCCATGAGCGAAAATAAAAACAAACCCGTGGCTTTAACCGTTGAAACAGGGAAACGCTATTGTTGGTGTAGTTGTGGTCTGAGTCAAAAAGTGGCTATTTGTGACGGCACCCATAAAACAGCTGATACCGACAAGCGCTCCCTCTCTTTTATTGCCGAGGATAATAAAACGGTTTTTCTCTGTGGCTGTACTCAAACCAAAACACCGCCATTTTGCGATGGCAGCCACCAGTTTTTATAAAACAAATGTAACTTTATGACTCCTGTTACTTCAACAAATTGCCCTCTTTAATCTCATGGCCATTGAAATCGAACATAAATTCCTTCTCGCTAACAACCGATGGCGTTCAAAGGTCATTCGCTCAACGCGCTATAAACAAGGTTACTTAGCGAGCAACAGTAGCGTTTCAATTCGTATTCGCATTTCCGATACCGAGGCTTGGATTAACATAAAACAAGCGGTTATCGGCAATCAGCGCGATGAATATGAATACACTATCCCGCTGTCTGAAGCCGAAGAAATAATCAATAACCTCTGTCAAAAACCGCTTATAGATAAAACACGCCACCTCGTACCTTACCAGCAACACACCTGGGAAATTGATGAATTCTACGGTGATAATCACGGTCTTATTGTTGCTGAAATTGAACTTAACGCCAATGATGAAGTTTTTGAAAAACCTGACTGGCTCGGAAAAGAAGTCACTTTGGAACATAAATACTATAATAATCAATTAGCTAAGAAACCTTTTTTATCTTGGTAAAACGATTGTTGTATTAAAACAACCATTGTTGTGTTTTTACGAAAAATAGTTGCTTTAAGGAATCCTCCGCGTTATAGTTATTATCAATCAATGTGTTAACTGCCTATAATGCGAAAAATACTCACCCTTGCTTTATTACTCTTGTCTTCTCAGTTGACAGCGGGCAACTATGGCACCCGTATCAATGAGATCGAACAATCTTGGGCTAAAATTTACTACAGTACCGACAAAGACCCGCAATCTCACCAATATAAGCAATTACTGCTTCGCATCAACAGCCTTAACCTAACCTACCCAGACCATGCAGAACTTTTGATCTGGCAAGCCATTACACTGGCAACCCATGCCGAACAAGAAAGTGGTTTTGATGCACTTTCATCCATACACAAGGCAAAAGATTTACTACTAAAAGCCATTTCGATCAATCCTCAAGCCATGGATGGGTCCGCTTATGTCACACTCGGCAGTCTATATTCACTGGTTCCCGGCTGGCCAATTGCTTTTGGTAACGATGAAAAAGCCGAACACGCCCTTAAAAAAGCACTGTCAATCAACCCACAAGGCATTGATAGCAACTACTTCTATGGTGAATTCTTACTGAGCCACAATCAACCTAACCAAGCACGTAATTTTTTTCAAACTGCGCTCAATGCACCGGTTCGTAAAACGCAAGAATTTGCGGATACTCAATTAAAAAACGAAGCCAGACTTGGCCTTGCTAGCGCCACTGCTAGCGCCCGAAAAATTAGCGGTAAAAAAGGGTTCTTTGCCGACCTCTTTCATGCTGTTATTTATGCAAAAAACACCCCACCACCGAAAACCCACTAATTCTTATACCAACTCCTATTGCCCCTAGTATGACGGCAAGTCAATAGACCCTAATAATTTTTTGCGCTGTACTGAATCTAATTCACCCAAGACCTTAACGACCAGCTCTTCGTTCAAGTGAGGCGCCAACATTTCAATAAAACTAAAAATAAACGGGCGAATATACTTATCTTTTCTAATCGCGACATGCGAATAACTCGTACCAAACAAATCTCTTGCATCAATTGCAACTAAATCTCTATCTTCTTCAAGACTATAGGCCATATTCGCAATAACCCCGACCCCCATGCCTAAACGCACATAAGTTTTAATCACATCAGAATCCACTGCCGTTAATACAATATTGGATTCAAGCTTGGCGCGCTCAAAAGCCTCATCAATCCGACTTCGGCCCGTATACCCTAATCCATAAGTGATAATTGGGTACTCACTTAACGCCGCCAAACTCAATTTTGCCTTTCGAGTGAGTGGGTGCTGATAAGGCGTCACCACATAGCGATTCCATTGATAACACGGCAAGGTAATCAACCCATTTTCTTCACCAACAGCTTCTGTTGCAATGGCTAAATCAACCTCGCCCTCTAACGCCAGTTTTGCCACCTCCTTAGGAGAACCTTGTTGTACGGCTAATTTAACCTCGGGATAAACTGATCGAAAACGACTAATGATTCGTGGCAGTACATAACGTGCCTGAGTATGTGTGGTAGCAACGGATAATGAACCTTTATGACCCGAATGGTGATGTGATAATTGATACACATCGTCAATTTTGTTCATCACAGATAAGGCATATTGATACACCTCATGACCACTCTCAGTAAGCCCCGTTAATCGCTTTCCATGCCTAATAAATAAATTAAGATTAAGTTCTGCCTCAAATTGTTGTATTTGCTTACTAATCGCCGGCTGTGTTAAAGACAAGCTATCACTGGCCACAGAGATACTAAAATTATTCTTAACCACAGCGACCAAAGCCTTAAAATGACTAATCTTCACTATATTCCAAAATGTTATAATAAGATAATATAATATCACTTATTATTATACCTTTAATGTTTTATAGTAGCGTTATCTTAAAATCTAATAGGCTAAACCTCTGTGGACATTATTGATATCAGTGCAGGAGCACTTGTCGGCTTTATTGTGGGGCTTACCGGTGTTGGCGGCGGATCCCTGATGACCCCCATACTGGTACTCGGGTATGGTATCAATCCAGCAGTTGCCGTTGGTACTGACCTCATATACGCAGCGATCACCAAGTGTACTGGGGTTGCATTCCATCATCGCCATAAGACCATTGACTGGCGAGTGGTCAAATATTTACTCACCGGAAGTATCCCCAGCTCTTTAGCGACTATTGCTTATTTTAGTGTCAACCATGAGCAGCAAAAGGCCATGGAAGGAATGATCATGAGCACCTTAAGTGTCATGCTTATACTGACAGCTGTATTGGTACTACTTAAAGATAAAATTTCAACACGCGGCGAACAAGCCGTAGGCAAAGGATTCCGCACCCATATCCGTCATAACCGGCCAGCAATCACCATTGTTTCAGGCGCCATCCTGGGTATTGTCGTGACCCTCTCTTCTGTGGGTGCCGGTGCTATCGGCACAGCAATTTTATTTATCCTACACCCGAAAAAAAGTGCTATCAAAATTGTCGGTACTGACGTCGCTCATGCCGTCCCGCTAACTTTAATTGCGGGTGCCGGTCACCTGCATCTTGGCAGTGTTGACCTTGACTTACTTTATGGGCTTTTAATAGGGGGTATTCCAGCTGTATACGCCGGCAGTTTCTTTGGGAAAAAACTTTCTGACCGCATCCTTCGCCCTACAATTGCCTTAATACTATTTCTAATGGGTTTAAAATTAGCCTTCAACTAAGCGAAGAAGTTTTGTTTAAAGCTGCATTCTGCTATTATTAACGGTTTAACAACTAATTATTTTTAGGAATTAAGTTATGACCTTTGTAGTCACCGAAAACTGCATTAAATGTAAATTTACCGATTGTGTTGACGTATGTCCTGTCGACTGCTTTCATGTTGGACCTAATTTCTTGGTTATTGATCCCGATGAATGCATTGACTGCACTTTATGCGAACCAGAGTGTCCTGCAGAAGCAATCTTCTCTGAGGATGAAATCCCTGAAGGGCAAGAAATCTTTATTGAACTCAATGCAGAATTATCCAAAACATGGCCAGTAATAACCGATGTCACGGATCCTTTAGAAGACGCCGAGGACTGGAATGGCAAAGAAGGCAAGCTAGATCTATTGGAAAAATAAGCTTTCACTTATTAATACACACAAAAAAGCCGGACATCTAGTCCGGCTTTTTTTGTGTCTTCAGATCGCTGTTAAGTCTCGTCAGATACCGCTTTCGGTTCGACACGATCCACTAATTCGACATAAGCCATTGGTGCTGAATCACCCGTTCTAAAACCGCATTTTAGGACACGTAAATATCCACCTGGTCTTTCTTGGTAGCGTGGACCTAATTCAGCGAAAAGTTTAGCCACTGAATCTTTATCACGTAACCGTGAAAACGCTAAACGACGCTTCGCAACAGAATCACTTTTCGCCAATGTAATCAGAGGTTCAGCATACCCTCTTAATTCCTTTGCTTTTGGCAATGTCGTTCTAATAATTTCATGCTTAATTAAGGAATTCACCATATTGCTAAAAAGCGCTTTACGATGGCTGCTATTCCTATTTAATTTTCTACCTGTTTTACGATGTCTCATTTCGACGCAAACCTTATTATTTTAAATATTATCGTCAATACGACGCGCTAATCCTTCAGGAGGCCAATTTTCAAGACGCATGCCCAAGGTCAAACCCTTGGTTCCTAGAACGTCTTTAATCTCAGTCAAAGATTTCTTGCCTAAATTCGGTGTTTTAAGTAATTCATTTTCAGTACGTTGAATCAAATCGCCAATGTAGAAAACATTTTCAGCTTTTAAACAATTAGCTGAACGAACGGTAAGTTCCAAATCGTCGACAGGACGCATCAGAACTGGATCATACTGCTCTTCCGGCTCAACTTCCTCAACCACTTCAAGTTCTGATACCTTATCAAAATCAACAAAAACTGAAAGTTGATCATGTAAAACCGTTGCTGCCATCTTAATGGTTTCTTCAGGATCTACAGTACCGTTAGTTTCTAGTTCAAGGACTAATTTATCTAAACCTGTCCGTTGGTCAAAACGGGTTTTTTCAACGGCATAAGCAACATTAAGTATCGGGCTAAATGATGAATCAATTTGAATAGCCGTAACTGACGAAGATTCCACACCTAACTTCTTTCTATCCGCAGCAGACTCATAACCACGACCTGACTTAACAACCAACTTTAACTCAAAATTTATATCCTGGGTAATATTCGCAATTACCAACTCAGGATTAAAAATCTTAACATCATGCGACAAAGCGATATCACCGGCAAGTACTTGACCGGGACCTTGCTTTGAAACAGTCAATTCAACTTCTGTTTTCTCATACAGATCAATCGCTAAAGTCTTAAGGTTAAGAATGATGTCAATAACATCTTCCTGTACCCCTTCAAGCGAGGAGTACTCATGCTGAACACCCTCAATTTCAATTTCAGTAACAGCATAGCCAGGAATAGTCGACAAAATTACACGTCTTAACGCATTCCCTAGGGTATGACCATATCCACGCTCAAGCGGCTCAATAACAACCTTTGATTGGTTCGGACTAATAGTCTCAACCTGGACCATACCGGGTCTTAATAATCCGGTTAAAGGATTTTGCATATATGCAACCTCAATAATTCAATTATTTAGAATACAGCTCTACAACTAGCAGCTCATTCATGTCACTACCCAAATCAACACGTTCTGGTAAAGATTTGAAAGTACCTGACATCGCTTTAACATCAATATCCATCCAAATGGGTAAACCGTATTGTTCAGCAACCGTAAGCGCATCGATTATACGAAGTTGTTTTTTTGATTTTTCTCGAACAGAAACAACATCGCCCGGCAGAACAGTAGCTGAAGCAATGTTATTAATTTTACCGTTAAGCTCAATAGACTTATGCGAAACAAGTTGTCTTGCTTCAGCACGGGTTGAAGCATAACCCATTCTATAGACCACATTATCGAGGCGCGTCTCTAATAAATTCAATAAGTTCTCACCTGTAGAACCTTTTTGTAATGCAGCACTTTTATAGTAGTTTCTAAATTGTTTCTCTAAAACCCCATAAATTCTACGCATTCTTTGTTTAGCGCGTAACTGTAAAGCATAGTTTGATGCCCTATTTCTTCTGACTCCGTGTTGACCAGGAGGGGTATCTAGCTTACATTTCCCTTCTAACGACTTACCACGGCTTTTAAGAAACAAGTCGGTGCCTTCACGTCGACTCAGTTTACAGGTTGGTCCTAAATATCTTCCCATTTCTAAATTACTCCAAATTCTTTATACGCGACGTTTCTTTGGCGGACGACAGCCATTATGTGGGATCGGTGTAACATCAACTATACTGTTGATCTTAAAACCGATAGCATTCAATGACCGGATAGTAGAATCACGACCAGGACCGGGGCCCTTAATCATAACATCGAGGTTCTTTACCCCGTATTCCTTAGCTATTTCACCCGCTTTCTCTGCTGCAACCTGTGCAGCGAACGGTGTACTTTTACGTGAACCTCTAAATCCAGAGCCACCTGCTGTAGCCCAAGATAAAGCGTTTCCTTTACGGTCTGTAATAGTAATAATGGTGTTATTAAAAGAGGCATGTACATGTGCTATACCATCAGCGACTTCTCTTTTAATCCTTTTTTTATTACGGCTCGGAGCTGCCATATTCTATCCTCTTAACTGAATTTATCTACGGATGGGTCTTGTTGGACCCTTTCGCGTTCTTGCGTTGGTTTTAGTTCTTTGTCCACGTAAGGGCAATCCACGTCTATGACGAATGCCTCGAAAACAACCTAAATCCATTAAACGCTTAATATTCATAGTAACTTCACGACGAAGATCACCTTCTACGGTCATCTGTGAAACTACTGTACGTATTGACTCTAATTGCTCTTCTGTCAATTCACGGATTTTAGTGTCCGCTTTAATCTTGACTTCATTACAAATTTGAGTTGCTTTTGTACGACCAACACCATAAATTGCTGTCAACGCTATGACGGCATGCTTATGATCTGGTATATTTATTCCGGCAATACGTGCCATCTAACCTATCTCCTATTACAAACTCTCAAGTTAAGCAGAAAATTATAACATTTCCACTAATTTAGCTCAATGAAAAACTAGCCCTGACGTTGTTTATGACGTCCTTCTTTACAAATAACGCGAACAACACCAGACCGCCTAACGATCTTACAATTCTTACAAATTTTCTTGACGGAAGCTCTTACTTTCATCAGCCTTTCCTATTTTCTAAATAAATTTATTTTTTAAAATTCGCTTTTTTCATAACGCCTTCGTATTGCTGAGACATCATTAGCGTTTGTGTTTGTGACATGAAGTCCATAACTACAACAACGATAATCAATAAGGATGTACCGCCAAAATAGAAAGGAACATTCCAGTAAACTATCAGGAATTCAGGCAATAAACAGACTCCTGTAATATATACCGCTCCAACTAAAGTTAACCGTGTTAATACCTTGTCTACAAAAATCGTTGTTTGGTGCCCCGGTCTAATGCCAGGAACAAAAGCACCTGATTTCTTAAGGTTATCTGCTGTATCTCTGGCATTAAAAACTAATGCTGTATAGAAAAAACAGAAGAATATAATCGCAAGGGCATAAAACATGACATAAATCGGTTGCCCTGGCGATAACGCCATAGAAACATCCTGCAACCAAGCTAACCCATCAACATCACTGAACCAACCGGCAATGGTCGATGGAAACAAAATAATGCTGGAAGCAAAAATAGGTGGAATTACGCCAGCCATATTTAACTTTAACGGTAGAAAACTACTTTGACCCGCATACATTCTTTTACCTTGTTGACGCTTCGGGTAATTAATGACTATGCGCCGCTGCCCACGCTCGACAAAAACAACTAAGGCTGTCACCGCCAAGGCTATAAAAAACAATGCAATAATAAATGCACCATTTAATTCACCGGTCCGCGCTAACTCTAGCGTGCCACCAATAGCGGCAGGCAATCCAGCAACAATACCTGCAAATATGATCAACGAAATACCGTTACCAATGCCACGCTCAGTAATTTGCTCACCTAACCACATTAGAAATACCGTACCGGTCACTAATGTAACGGCAGTAATAAATACAAAATGAATGCCCGGATTAACAACTACAGGTAATCCACCGGCCGTTTGACTCTGTAAAGCAATTGAGACACCGATAGATTGGAAAGTAGCCAAAAAGACAGTGGCATAACGTGTGTATTGCGTTATTTTTCTACGTCCTGCTTCACCTTCTTTTTTAATCCGCTCAACCGCAGGAATAATTACACCCATCAACTGAGTGATAATCGAAGCAGAAATATACGGCATGATTCCTAAAGCAAAAATACTTAAACGCTTCAGTGCACCCCCAGAAAACATGTTAAACATATCAAGAATAGAACCTTCTTGTGCTTTAAACATCAAGGCTAAAGCCTCAGGGTCTACTCCTGGTACAGGGATATGCGCACCGACACGATAAACAAAAAAAGCGCCTAGAACAAAAAATAATCTAGAGCGTAACTCAGAAAATCGTCCTGATGAATTTTGCATTTGTGCTGCTGTAGTATTCACTTACGCCTCTATTTTTCCGCCAGCGGATTCAATTATAGCTTTAGCTCCAGGTGTTACACCTAACCCCTGAATACTAACTGCTTCATTAAGTTCACCGGACATGATTACCTTCGCTTTCTTGGTAATAGCCGGAACCAAATTATTTTCAATTAAAGTCTGAAGACTGATAACATCAACATTCAAACCTTGAAGTTCTGAAAGACGAACTTCTGCATTATATTTTTTAGAACGTGAAGCAAAGCCTACTTTAGGTAAACGACGTTGCAAAGGCATTTGACCACCTTCAAAACCAACTTTATGAAAACCGCCGCTTCTGGATTTTTGTCCTTTGTGGCCACGACCACATGTTTTACCTAAGGTAGAACCGATTCCTCGACCGACTCTCTTGGCTTTCTTCTTAGATCCTGCACTCGGTTTAATAGTATTTAAATACATTACTCCGCCTCTACTCTTAGCATGTACGAGATTTTATTGATCATGCCACGATTCTCGGGTGTATCAATTACCTCAACTGTTTGATTGATTTTTCGTAAACCCAAACCTATTAAGCATGCTTTATGTTTAGGTAAACGACCAATTTTACTTTTGACCATCGTGACCTTGACTGTCTTTTGTTTAGCCATCACTATTATCCTTTAATATCATCAACAGATAGTCCGCGTTTCGCTGCCACCTGTTTTGCATCTGTCATTTCAGCCAGACCATTGATCGTTGCACGAACCACGTTAATAGGATTATTGGTACCAATACATTTTCCTAATACGTTATGAATGCCAACAGCCTCAAATACTGCACGCATCGCTCCGCCAGCTAAAATACCTGTTCCTTCAGAAGCAGGTTGCATATAAACTTTTGCAGCACCTGTTGATGCCATAATTGAATACTGAAGCGTATCGCCTTTCAATGAAACTTGACGCATATTCTTACGCGCTTGTTCCATGGATTTTTGAATCGCATTAGGAACTTCGCGCGCTTTACTCACGCCGTATCCAACGCGTCCTTCACCATCACCAACAACTGTCAATGCAGAAAAACCAAAAACACGACCGCCTTTTACCACTTTAGCCACTCGACGGACTGAAACAAGTTTTTCTTCAAACCCATCGGTGTTTATCTTACCTTGAGAAGGTGCTGTAGCCATTCTTCTAATCCCCTAAAATTGCAAACCAGATTCACGTGCAGCATCTGCTAGAGCTTTTACGCGACCATGATATTTAAAACCTGAACGATCAAAAGCAACTACCGTAACACCGGCTGCAATTGCTTGTTCTGCTATGTGTTTTCCTACAGCTTTCGCTGCTTCTACATTACTTGTATTTTTTAACGATGACTTAACATCGGCTTGAGTTGTAGATGCACTGGCCAAGGTAGAATGACCATCAGCACTAATAACCTGAGCATAAATATGTTGTGACGTTCTATGGATCGTCAAACGATTGACAGCAAGGCGTTTTATATGACTACGGGCCTTAAGACGTCTTCTGTTTCTGGCTGCTATCTTATTCATTAATTTACCTTATTTCTTTTTAGCTTCTTTTCTTACAACATGCTCGTCTGCGTAACGAATACCTTTACCTTTATAAGGTTCCGGTGGACGAAATGCTCGTATTTCTGCTGAAACTTGACCTACTTGCTGCTTGTCATAGCCTTTAACAATAATTTCTGTCTGACTGGGCGCTTCAATAGTTATTCCAACTGGCATAGGGTACTCAACAGGATGCGACAATCCTAACGATAAACTCAACACCTTACCTTTAAGCTGAGCCCTGTAACCGACACCGACCAAAGTCAGTTTCTTTTCAAAACCAACACTCACACCGGTAACCATATTATTGATATTTGCCCGGGCAGTACCCGCCTGAGCGGAGGCTTTTTTATCCGCCTTATCCCAAACAACTTGTAATGCATTGTCGACAATTTCACAATTGACTGACGCATGCAAAACCTGTGTCAATTGTCCTTTTGAACCTTTGACAGTGATATTACTTCCATCCAAATTGATATCAACACCAGCAGGGATGACAACAGGATTCTTCGCTATTCTTGACATTGATTTATCCTAATTTAACTGACTGTACAGATAACTTCGCCACCGTTGCCAATAGCACGAGCCGCTCTATCAGTCATCACACCTTTAGAAGTTGAGATGATGGCAATTCCAAGACCACCTAATACGGATGGTATTTCGTCTTTAGACTTATAAATACGAAGCCCAGGCTTACTAACTCGAGTAACCTTTTCAATAACAGGACGTCCTTGGTAGTATTTCAAAGTTATAATTAATTGCTTATGGTTAGCTATTTCTTCAACCGTATAATCTGCAATATAACCTTCTTCTTTTAATACCTTCGCAATTGACACTTTCATTGTAGAATTCGGCATAGCAACCAATTGCTTGGTGGCTGACTGACCGTTTCTAATCCGGGTTAACATATCCGCTACCGGGTCTGACATACTCATAAGTTTTGCTCCAACTCTTTAATATTAGGAATGACTACCAACTGGCTTTTGAAAGCCCTGGCACTTCACCACGCATGGTTGATTCCCTTAATTTATTTCGTCCTAGGCCAAATTTTCTATAATAACCGTGCGGACGACCGGTAAGACTACAACGATTACGCAATCTCGCAGCACTGGAATCTCTTGGTAGCTTTTGCAACTTTATCTGAGCGGCAAACTGATCTTCCCGAGATGTTTCAGGGTTAAGTATCAGCGCTTTTAAAGCCTGACGCTTTTCATGAAATTGTTTAACTAATTTTTCGCGTTTATGCTCACGAGCAATCATTGATTTCTTAGCCATAACGTAGCCTTTAAGTCTTAAATGGGAAATTAAAATGCTTCAACAAGGCTAAACCTTCTTCGTCATTTTTAGCGGTAGTAGTGATGGTAATATCCATGCCGCGAATCTTATCTATCTTATCGTAATCAATTTCAGGGAAAATGATTTGCTCTTTCACACCCATAGAGTAATTACCACGCCCATCAAAACTTTTACTGCTCATGCCTCTGAAATCTCTGATTCGTGGGATCGAAATACTGATTAAACGATCCAGAAATTCATACATACGATCACTACGCAGGGTCACTTTACAACCAATAGGCATATCGTCACGGATTTTAAAACCCGCAATAGATTTTCTTGCCTTGGTAATGATGACTTTTTGACCGGAAATTTTTTCCATATCAGCCACTGCCGACTGCATTACTTTTTTATCAGCAACCGCATCACCCACACCCATATTTAAGGTGATCTTAGTGATTCTCGGTGCTTCCATAACGGACTTATAACCAAATTGTTTGATTAATCCAGGAATGATTTTTTCTTTATATACTGTTTCTAAGCGTGCCATAATCGATTGTCCGAAATTTATGCGTCAACAATTTCATTGTTGGATTTAAAGAAACGCACTTTAGTGCCGTCCTCAAGCGTTTTAATACCGACCTTATCAGCCTTCTTAGTCGCTTGGTTATACAAGGCCACATTAGAAATGTGTATAGGCATTGATTTTTCAATAATGCCGCCTTCAATATTTTTTTGTGGATTCGGCTTTTGATGTTTCTTAACTTGGTTAACACCTTGTACCAAAACTCTATCATCACCGACCAAGAGGCTTACCACCCCTTGTTTTCCTTTATCTTTTCCAGTGAGAACTAAAACGTCATCACCTTTTTTGATCTTATTCATGTTGAGACCTTATCTACTTAAAGCACTTCTGGAGCAAGCGATACTATTTTCATGAACTTTTCAGTTCTTAACTCGCGAGTAACCGGGCCGAAAATACGCGTTCCAATGGGTTGTAAATTAGCATTCAGAATTACTGCTGCGTTACCGTCAAAACGAATAACTGAGCCATCAGGTCTACGTACACCTTTACGTGTTCTGACTACTAAAGCGTTATGAACCTCACCTTTCTTTACTTTACCGCGAGGAATAGCATCTTTAATACTAACTTTGATAATGTCACCAATGTGAGCATAACGGCGATGAGAACCTCCCAGCACCTTAATACACATCACTTCTCTTGCACCACTATTGTCAGCAACGCCAAGCCTTGATTGAGTTTGAATCATGATTAATCCTGACTAATATTTTCTGTATTAATTATTTGGACGCTGTAAGACTTCCACTAAAACCCACTTTTTATTTTTTGACAGTGGTCTACTAGCGGTCACGGATACAAGGTCCCCTTCCTGACACTCATTATTTTCATCATGAGCCATTAATTTTGTTGATCGTTTAATATACTTATTATAAACAGGATGTTTTACCAGACGCTCAATACTGATTGTCACAGTCTTATCCATCTTGTTACTAACTACTCGACCCGTAGTTATTCGTACACTTTGGTTATTTTCACTCATGATTCTGAAGCCGTCATTTCTTTAAGAATGGTATGAATACGCGCAACATCACGACGATTCTTTTTCATCGTATCAGTTTTAGTCAGCTGACCTGTACCATTCTGCATTCTTAGGTTAAATTGTTCACGCGCTAAATCAGTTAACATTTGATTTAATTCTTGTGAATTTTTTTCACGTAGTTCGCTTGCTTTCATTACATTACCGTACGAGAAGTAAAAGTTGTTTTTACAGGAAGTTTGGCTGCCGCTAACGTAAAAGCTTCGCGTGCGAGTTCTTCCGAAACCCCCTGGATTTCATAAAGCATGGTGCCTGGACGAATCTGAGCAACCCAGTATTCAACACTCCCTTTACCTTTACCCATTCTAACTTCAAGAGGCTTTTTGGTAATGGGTTTATCTGGGAACACACGGATCCAAAGCTTACCGCCCCGCTTTACATGGCGGGTAATTGTTCTACGGGCTGCCTCAATTTGACGAGACGTCAAGCGCCCACGTGAAGTTGATTTAAGACCGAATTCGCCAAAGCTTACGCTTGAGCCTCTCACTGCAATACCGGTATTTCTACCTTTATGCTGCTTTCTAAATTTTGTTCTTTTTGGTTGAAGCATCGTCTTTACTTACGTTTATCTTTTTTAGAAACAGTGTTTTTAGCCTGACTATCATAGCCAAAAACTTCGCCTTTGAATATCCAAACTTTAATACCGATAATGCCATATGTTGTTAATGCTTCAGCAAAACCGTAATCAATATCTGCTCTCAAAGTATGCAACGGTACACGACCTTCCCGATACCATTCGCTTCGGGCAATTTCCGCCCCATTTAGGCGTCCGCCTAAATTAATCTTTATACCTTCAGCACCTAATCTCATCGTATTAGTGACTGAACGTTTCATCGCCCTGCGATACATAATGCGTCGCTCCAATTGCTGCGCAATACCTTCTGCAACCAATTGAGCGTCTAATTCTGGCTTTCTAATCTCTTCAACATTGATTTGAACAGGAACGCCCATCATTGCAGAAACTGCTGTGCGCAACTTATCAATATCTTCGCCTTTTTTACCAATAACGATACCAGGGCGGGCGGTATGAATAGTTATCTGAGCGCTACCAGAAGGACGGTTAATCTGAATTCTACTCACAGATGCATGCGCAAGCTTTTCTTTAAGAAAACTTCGAACTTTCAAATCCTGATTCAACAAAATAGGATAGTCTTTTGAGTTCGCATACCACCTGGATGTCCAGTCTTTAACAATCCCTAAACGTATACCCGTTGGATGTACCTTTTGACCCATTACAATTTACCCCTACTCGAATTCAGTTACTTTAATGGTTATATGACACGAACGTTTTAAAATACGATTCGCTTGACCTTTAGCACGTGTTCGCAGGCGTTTTTGTGTTGACCCTTCATTAACGTACACAGTTGAAACCTTTAATTCATCCACATCAGCATCTTCGTTATGCTCTGCGTTAGCGATAGCGGATTCAAGAATCTTTAGCATAAGACCAGCCGCCTTCTTAGGACTGAACTTTAAAACATTCAATGCTTTATCTACAGGCAACCCTCTAATTTGATCACCCACCAAGCGCGCTTTTTGAGCTGACATTGGTGCATTATTTAATCTTGCTGATATTTCCATCTTTAAAAAACCTTATTTTGATTTCTTATCGGCCAAATGGCCTCTGAATGTACGCGTTGGCGCAAATTCACCTAATTTATGACCAACCATATTTTCTGTAATTAATACAGGCATATGTTGGCGCCCATTATGAACCGCAAGGGTTAACCCGAGCATGTCCGGAAGAATCATGGATCTACGTGACCATGTCTTAATGGGTTTCTTATTGTTTGATTCAACTGCATCAATTACTTTTTTGAGCAAATGATGATCAACAAATGGTCCTTTCTTTATCGAGCGTGCCACGCTAACCTCTCTTATTTCTTCTTACGACGTCTAACAATCATGTTGTCAGTACGCTTGTTTTTACGAGTTTTAAAACCTTTAGTCTGAACACCCCATGGTGACACAGGATGGCGCCCTCCTGAGGTACGACCTTCTCCACCACCATGCGGATGATCCACTGGATTCATTGCCACACCACGAACGGTAGGTCTAATTCCACGTCTTCTTGACGCACCCGCATTACCGAGTGATCTCAAATTATGCTCAGAATTAGAAACTTCTCCAACCACAGCCCTGCACTCCGCTAATACCTTACGCATTTCACCTGAGCGTAAGCGTAACGTCACATGAGCACCTTCTTTGGCGACCAATTGAACAGAGGTTCCTGCACTTCTTGCAATTTGCGCACCTTTACCGGGCTTTAATTCAACACAATGAACCAATGAACCCAAAGGCATATTTCGTAATGGCAAACAGTTACCGGTTTTAATAGGAGCATGCGGTCCAGAAACAATCTTGTCTCCAGCCGAGATATCCTTCGGTGCAATAATGTACTTCCGATCCCCATCATTATACAACACTAATGCAATATTAGCAGTTCTATTTGGATCATATTCTAGACGTTCCACAATTGCTGGAATTTCATCTTTAGTTCGTTTGAAATCAATAACCCGATAATGCTGCTTATGTCCACCACCTATATGTCGGGTAGTGATCCTACCTTGGTTATTTCTGCCGCCCGTCTTACTTTTCTTTTCCAATAATGCCGCGTAAGGCTTTCCTTTGTGTAAATCGTCATTTTTAACACGAATTACAAAGCGCGAACCTGGAGAGGTCGGTTTTGATTTTACAATTGCCATGAGTTCACCGTATCTATTGAGCTTATTCTTAATTTATCAGGCTGTAGCAAAATCAATATCATGACCTGGCTTCAACTTAACGTATGCCTTTTTCCAGTCTGATCTTTTGCCAAATGAGCGACCGAATCGCTTCGCCTTACCTTTAACATTAAGGACCTGAACCGAATCAACCTCAACATCAAACATTAATTCTACTGATTTTTTAATATCAACTTTTGTTGCCCGAGTTTGTACTTTAAAAACAAACCGTTTGTTCTTTTCAGCGTCTACACTTGATTTCTCAGACACAATCGGGGCTAAAATCAAACCTGCTAACTCTTGATTATTCATCCTAAACGCTCCTCTAGCTGCTTTAAAGCCTGCTCAGTCATAATCACTTTGTCAGCGCCTACTAAGTAAGCAGGGTTAAGATAATTAGGCGTCGTTACTGAAAGATTCGGAATATTCCTTGAAGCCAACTCAAGGTTTTCATTAATTTCATGCGAGACAATCATGATTCTATTCGCATCAACATCACCCAACTTTGCAACCAACTCCTTGGTCTTAGGCGATGTAGGAATAATGTCATTACTGACCACCAGACGATCTTGACGAAGTAATTCTGAAAAAATAGACTTAACCGCTATCTTAAACATTTTCTTGTTTAACTTCTGGTCATGATTTCTAGGTTGAGCGGCAAAAGTCACCCCACCTTTACGCCACAATGGACTCCTTGAAGTACCCGCTCTCGCTTTTCCGTTACCTTTCTGACGCCATGGCTTAGCACCACCACCACTAACTGCTGAGCGATTTTTTTGTGCTTTAGTGCCTGCTCTTGCACCAGCCAAATACTTAGTAACTAATTGATGAACCAATGCTTCATTAAATGGTTGATCAAAAACAGCCTCGGATACCGCAACAGCACCTACTGAGTCTTTATCGCTAATTGCTTTAACTTCTAAAACCATAGCTTAACCTTTATTTTTTAATTTAATCGCAGGTGTTATCACAACATCACCGCCTTTAGGCCCTGGAACAGCACCTTTAACCAAGATAAGATTTCTTTCTTCATCTACAGAATGAATGGTTAGGCTTTGCACTGTTGCTTTAACAGCACCCATGTGACCAGACATTTTTTTACCTTTGAATACACGCCCTGGCGTTTGACATTGACCAATCGATCCGTTTGATCTATGCGAAATAGAGTTACCGTGGGTCGCATCCTGCATCGTAAAGTTATGGCGTTTTATACCACCCTGAAAGCCTTTACCGATACTGACACCACACGCATCAACCAACTGTCCTTTTTCAAACAAAGAAACAGCAAGCTTCGCACCCAAGGCATAGCCTTCCGCCTCTTTCGGCTCTACACGAAATTCCCAAAGACCACGTCCGGCTAAACTTTCAGCAGCTGCATAATGCCCCGCCATCGCCTTACTTACTCTTGAAGATTTTTTCTCACCCGCGGCTACTTGCAAAGCACTATAACCATCACGCTCAGTTGTTTTAACCTGAGTCACACGATTATTATCTACTTGTAACACTGTAACGGGAACCGAAGAGCCATCTGCTTCGAAAATTCTCGTCATACCACATTTACGTCCAATAAGACCCATTGACATTTGTCAATTCCTCTCTACTTGCTTATTACTTAATTAAGTTGAATCTGAACATCAACACCAGCCGCTAGATCAAGCTTCATTAAAGCATCTACCGTTTTATCGGTTGGCTCTACAATATCTAGCATGCGTTTGTATGTTCTCAATTCATATTGATCACGCGCATCTTTATTCACATGCGGTGAAATCAAAACCGTGAATCGTTCTTTTTTCGTTGGTAATGGAATAGGCCCTTTAACCATAGCCCCGGTCCGTTTAGCGGTTTCCGTTATTTCACCCGCAGACTGATCGATCAATTTATGATCAAATGCTTTTAACCGTATTCTGATTGTTTGGTTTGCCATTACACTCACTCTATAATTTTAGCTACTACGCCCGCACCCACTGTGCGACCACCTTCTCTTACCGCGAAACGCAAACCATCTTCCATCGCAATCGGTGCAATCAACTTAACCGTTACTTGCACGTTATCACCAGGCATAACCATCTCTATGCCTTCAGGAAGATCTACCGCTCCCGTTACATCGGTTGTTCTAAAGTAAAACTGAGGACGATACCCATTAAAAAATGGCGTATGTCGTCCACCTTCATCTTTAGACAACACATAAATCTCTGCTTCAAAATGTGTATGCGGATTAATCGTCTTAGGATGCGCTAACACCTGGCCACGATCAACTTCTTCACGCTTAGTACCTCGTAATAAAACACCAACGTTATCGCCCGCTTGACCCTGATCCAACAACTTACGGAACATCTCAACACCCGTACACGTCGTTGTCGCTGTGTCTTTAATACCTACAATCTCG
>DUCI01000063.1 GCA_012959905.1 Methylococcaceae bacterium
TATTCATAATATTCCCGAAGCCAAACTCCTACAGCTAAAAAATAAATGGCAACAGCTTCCTCACTCCGCCGTAAAAGACTACTCTTCTTGAATGAGAAACTCGGGAGGTTCGTTTGCACCAGAATTTCTGTGAATTCTTACCTGTGTTGGGTATGCAAATTCCAAATGATTGTGGTGTAATATTTCAGCTATTTTGAAAAGAACATCTTCTTTAACGGACAACCATTGAGCCCAATCAGTCGTCTTAGAAAAACAATAAATTAAAATATCAATAGAAAAATCGTTGTACCGATCCATAAAAACTAACTGTGTAGACTTAATACCTGCAGAATCTTCATGTGAAGATAACTTTAATTTTTTCTTACGACTATCTCTGTGTTGCTCTCTTGGATTAGCAATATCCGGATGCGTTTTTAACATCTCCCTAATATCATCTAAGGCTTTACGTATATCTTCCATATTACTTTCATAGGTCACACCAATATACATTTTTATTCGCCGGCCTACTAAACGACGATCCATATTCCTGACACTTGAAACCGAGACCACAGCATTAGGAATAACAATCAGGGCATTATCAAAAGTTCTTATGGTTGTGCTACGCAAACCAATTTCAGAAACGGTTCCTTCCACATCATCTATTCTTACCCAATCGCCCATACGATAAACATTATCAAACAAGATGGTAATCCCTCCAAAAAGGTTTGATAACGTGTCTTTCGCAGCCAAAGCAAAAGCTAATCCACCAATACCGAGTGTTGACAATATCGCAGTAACATTAATGCCAAAATGACTTAAAACTACAGCCATAACAACAATAATGATAATTGCCTTCACCACCTGAACACCGAGAATCACTAACTCTTTCCTCAGATCCTTGTTTATCCGTGTCAGCCTATTTAAATGCACCATCACAACAATATTAATGATGCACAATAACAACCAGACAAATATCAGGCTGAAAACGACAAAACTGACGGATTCTATGGCACTTCGGTAATCGGCTTTATAGAAAAATGCATAGGTGGCCAAATCGATGCCAAAAAACATCAATCCCATCCGTATTGGGCGCACAACCTGTCGATAATCCAGGTCCGGATGATCTTCATCATCAGTGACATACTTCTTGATCAAACAATTAGTGAACCTGAAAAAAAGTGGGTAACTAAAATAAACCAAAGCGATAATGACAAACGATAAACTAATCCCCCCAACATCCACATTGAAGGGAATCAGTTTGTAATTAATTGAACGAATGCCCTCAAAGTTATTTATCGAGGAGATCACGGAAAGTAATGAGAATTGTTGAAACCAATGTATCGAGGCAATTTTACGTGGATTATTAATCACATACTTCAAGATATCCTGATAAGTCGTATTCACCCGTGTAAACAGTTGGTGATTCTTTCGTACATCCAATACCAGCTGGTTTTCTTCTTTACTTTCAGGCAGTTGTAATGAGCCCTCAAGCTGTTGACTGTTATTAAATGCACTCTGTGAATCATCAACAATGTTTTGAATGCCTTTATAACCGTCTGACGCCTCGATTAAGTATTCAATATAACTATTTATAGCCTGACTCGCTTTCAAATGCTCAATATGCAGTTTATCCCTCAATACCGCCAATTCATTACCGCGCTCATTATTAACGGTAATTCGTGATTGAAAAAAACTCAATTGACTCTGATTAGCAATTTTCGGTAATTTTCGCACCGATGTCTTTTTCAGTAACACCATTAATTGATCTAACTGGCTGACCTGATCTTTTAGTAATTGTTTTAATGCGGCCTCATGCGCCTTATCACTTTCAATAACCTCTAAAGCATCGTTAAATGCCGTCAGCTGTGTCACTATTGTCATTATTTTCCGCTGATCATAATCCCTATCTGCGATCACAGCAGGGCTCATAAAACAGTAAATAATCAGTAGAAAAAGTCTCATATAAATACCTATTAAAAAATCTCGTCCTTAGAAAAACACCTTCCTAGCGATACCTAGTCACGGTCTCGTTGATCGATCATGACGCTGAAGCCGGGTCATCACGTAAAAAAACCCATTCCTTGTCATTGGAAGATTCAAGGCTAAAATAATAACCTGCCGCGTCAAAATTTTTAATGCCCTCTGGCTCATTAATAGCATTCTTTATAATATATGAAGCCATAAGTCCTCTCGCTTTCTTCGCATAAAAACTGATGACCTTATAACGACCGCCTTTATAATCCTTAAAAACTGGGGTAATCACCTTTCCAGATAGTTGCCTCGAATTTACGGCTTTAAAATATTCATTGGAGGCTAAATTAATTAAAATATTAGAACCTGACTGATCAAGGTCTTCTGTTAATTGCTGGTTAATTTGATTGCCCCAATAAGCATACAGATTCTTTCCTCGACTATTTTCAAATCGTGTTCCCATCTCTAACCGATAAGGTTGGATCAAATCCAAAGGCCTTAATAAACCATACAAGCCTGATAAAATACGTAAATGCCCTTGTGCAAAATTAAATTGTTCATCGGTAAATGTAGCGGCCTGCAGACTTTGATAAACATCCCCCATAAACGCTAAGACTGCTGGCCGCGCATTTGTAGCATCAAAAGGCAACAACCAATCCTGAAAACGCCCGTAATTGAGCGTTGCCAATTGTGAACTGATCCCCATAAGTTGCTCCAGATCTTCAGGCAATAAGTCCTGAATCTCATTAATTAATTGCTGACTTTCGGATAAAAAAACTGATTGTGAGAATTTCGTAGTTGCTAATGTACTTTCAAAATCAAGAGACTTAGCTGGAGAAACAATCATCAACATTGACTTACCCTTTTACTTGGCTAAATAATCATGCCACCAATTCAATGGTGTCTCGCCATCATCTGGATCATAAACATTACTATACAACCACTGGGTCTGTTCAAACCCTTTTGATAACGTATTAAACAGAGACTCAATTGCATCAAAACCAGCTTCAACAGGAATGCTGTAGACCAACATACGTTCATTTTTATGATCAAGCTCTGCCTTTAAAAGCAATAACGATTTTTCCATCGATTGATGAATGCGTTCTGTATTGCTCTTGGAGAAAACTCTAACACATAAATAGCCATTATATTTTTCAACAATAAACTGTCCCGCCATCTGAATACGTATCAAGTCATGTTTTGCTGCTCCTTTGGCAAATACTGGGGACAGTAACAATTGATAGCAATTCTCACCTTTCATGATGGCTGGAACTTGTTCAAAGACCAGTTCACCATCGGATCGCTGACCCGCCAAAAGTTGTATCATAGTTTTCTCAGCATTTTCTTCCATTCCACTGCCTCTAGTGACGCGATAATAACTTTATTTGCCTAACAACTGTTTTGGCGACCTGCTGATATCCTTCGGCTGTATAATGCCTTGCCATCTGAAGTGGGAAAAAAGATACAGGAAAGCTAGGGTCATGTTTTTTACGCGTGAAACGTTCTTCCTGGGCAGCGGCAACGATATCCCCATCAACAACCAAAGCCGCTGCACTGTCGTGGTAATACGCAGAAATCC
>DUCI01000064.1:0-2221 GCA_012959905.1 Methylococcaceae bacterium
CGTGTGGGTTTAACCAGTCGTTTGGTTAAACGACCTTTGAATAAACTATCAACTTTTTTATTGCCGGCCGTTGTTTTTTTAAACGATGAGAGTTGTTGCATTCTCCTGGAGAACGGTGACAATGGTCAGTTGAAAATTATGATGCCTGATGTTTTAGAAGGTGTTAAAGACGTTTCGGTAGAGGACTTTGAACAACAATATGCAGGTTTCGCACTCTTAGTTCACCCAACCTATCGTTTTGGTTCCGATAAACCACAAGTCGAACTACCCAAGACCAAAAATTGGTTCTGGGGCACATTGAAACAGAGTAGTTGGATTTATGGTCAGGTTGTTTTAGCAGCAGTTTTGATCAATATTTTGGTCTTGGTGAGTCCGTTGTTTATTATGAATGTTTATGACCGCGTTGTGCCTAACAATGCGATGGAAACTTTATGGGTCTTAGCCATTGGTGCATTATTAGCGTTTACGTTTGATTTTATCCTTAAAGTTTTACGCAGTTATTTTATTGAAACGGCGGGTAAAAAGGCAGATGTTATTTTATCTTCGCGAATTTTCGACCAATTGCTGGATATGAAATTAGGCCCCTATGCCAAGTCGTCCGGTGCCTTTGCTAATGAACTTAATGGCTATGAGTCTTTGCGGGAGTTTTTTACCTCCAGTACCTTAACAACCCTGGTGGATTTACCCTTTGTGTTTTTTTTCATCGGTATTATCTGGTTACTCGGAGGCCCTTTAGCATTGATTCCTTTATTGGCTATTCCGCTATTGTTTCTGGGCGTATTGGTGATTCAGTATTTTTTGCGCGGCGTTATTCAAAAATCTTATGTGGAAGATAAGATTCGCCAGGGCGTGCTGGTTGAAACGGTCTCTGGGGTAGAAATTATTAAGAGTGTTCGAGCTGATGGCAGGATGCGGCAGTTGTGGGAAAAAAGTATTGGGATAACGTCAAAGTACGGCAAAAGAGCCCGGTTGTTGTCACAATTGGCGAGTCATTATTCGGCCTTTATCACACAAATAACCTCGGTGGCGGTTGTGGTCTATGGTGCACATTTAGCAGAAGCCGGGGAAATAACGATGGGGGTTATTATTGCTGCCGTCATTTTAAGTGGCCGTATTCTGGCGCCTTTAACGCAACTGGCTAATTTGGGGGTTAGATTAGATCGGTCATTATTATCGTTGCGCGGCTTAAATCAAATTATGGCGCAGCCGGTTGAAAGACCCGATTCCCGTGATTTTGTCCACTATCCAAAGTTACAAGGGGCGATTACCTTTGAAAATGTTAGTTTTGCTTATCCTGAACAGGACCCAGAACAACAACAAGAGGTTTTAAGAGGCGTTACCGTTAAAATTAACGCAGGAGAGCGGGTGGGCATTATTGGTCGGGTCGGTTCCGGTAAAAGTACGCTGGCAAAACTAATGTTGAATTTGTACAGCCCGACGGAAGGCTCTGTTTTGATGGATCATACCGATATTCGTCAGATTGATCCGGCCGATTTAAGGCGCAATATTGGTTTTGTGCCACAAGACTCTTTTTTATTTATGGGTTCTATACGGGAGAATATCAGTATTAGTGCACCCCATGCAGAGGATGCGGATATTGTTCGGGCTGCGGTGTTGGCAGGAGTTGATGATTTTATCAGTAAGCACCCGATGGGATATGATTTGCCCGTGGGCGAAAGGGGCAAAAATCTATCCGGAGGACAGCGCCAGGCGGTCACGTTGGCAAGAGCCTTGTTGTTTAATCCGGCGATGTTGATTATGGATGAACCCACCAATGACTTAGATCAGCAGTCAGAAGAATTACTTAAAAAGAGACTGCATGAATCGATTAAAGAGCGAACCCTCATTTTGATTACCCACCGTTATTCATTATTATCCTTAGTGGACCGAATTATTATCGTGGATAACGGTCAGGTGATCGGGGATGGACCTAAAAAAGAAATTCTTGAAGCCCTGAGCAATAAGCAAATTAAAGTGGTTTAACGACTCTGATTATGGGCTTAAAAAAATCAATAGCAACGTTTCATCGTCAAGTTAGGGCGAGTCAAAGTGCTTTGCATGACTTAGCGCAAGCGGCTAAGGATAAGCATGAAAATTCAATGATAGAAAAAGAGGATGTTGATTTTTTATCAGACCTTCGTGTCGCCACGATTCAAGGGCCACGTTTTACGGCCAGTTTATTGTTATGGGTCATTGCCTTTTTCTTTTTAGTGTTAATTAC
>DUCI01000064.1:2313-3497 GCA_012959905.1 Methylococcaceae bacterium
TGGTGGAGGAAATACTGGTTAAAGGCGGTGATAGTGTCAAGAAGGGCGACTTATTACTGCGCATTGATGATACCCGGTTTTCATCTAATTTCAGAAAAAGTCGTAATAATTATTTAGGTCTTCTTGCAAAGATAACGCGATTAACAGCAGAATCAAAAAATCAGTTGCTGGCATCGACGAACTTCCCGGATGAAGTGATAGCAGAGCGAGTTGATTTGATTGAACGAGAATCCAGTATTTTTTCCTCTCGCCAAGATGAATTCAAATCATCAATCGGTGTTTTGGAAAATCAGTTACAACAAAAGCAACAAGAACTGTTGGAAATCCAAAGAAAAGAACAGCAGTTAAAAACCGGTTATGACTTGGTGTTACAACAATTAAAAATGACCGAGCCGTTAATTAAGGAAGATGCCGTTTCTGAGGTGGAAGTGATTAAATTAAAAAGAGAGGTCAATGGTATTAAAGGGGATTTAGCTGCAGCACGACTTTCTATACCACGCTCTGAGGCAATGATTAATGAGGCTAAACAGCGACTTTCAGGGGCAAAAGTGGCTTTTCGTGCCAAGGCGATGGAGGAGTTGCAGGAAAGTCAGTTGATGCTAGATGAATACCGGGAACGGTTAACAGCAGAAGAAGACCAAGTTGAACGTACGGAGGTGAGATCACCGGTCAATGGTTTGGTGGCTCGGGTCTTTGTGAATACCGTTGGTGGGGTTATTAAGCCCGGAATGGATTTGGTTGAATTGATTCCTTTGGAAGAAAGTCTATTGGTTGAGGCGAAAATTCTACCTTCAGATATTGCTTTTTTACATCCCGGGCAAAAGGCAAGTGTTAAAGTCTCAGCCTATGATTTTGCTATTTATGGAGGGCTTGAGGCAACGATTGAGACTATTAGTGTCGATGCGTTAGATGATGAAAACAGTCGTGACCAACAAACCTACTATTTAGTTAAAGCCAGAACCCAGAAAAATTATTTGGGCAATGATAAAAGCCCACTCCCCATTATCCCTGGCATGGTGGTGGAACTCGATATTATCACCGGTAAAAAAACGGTGATGGATTATTTGCTTAAACCGATTATGAAAGCACGTGAAAAGGCATTGCGTGAAAGGTGAAAAAAATCATGGATAAGACGATAAGATCAGATTTGCAAGAAGCATTGAATGTTTGCCGGGGAGCATTTT
>DUCI01000065.1:0-2868 GCA_012959905.1 Methylococcaceae bacterium
ACCGCCAGAACAGCGAAATCTCAATTGGACCGGCCATGAGGTGGTCACCGAATGGCGAAAACGCGTGGGCAGTATTCCAGGTGCGGAAAAGATTTATTTTAAGTCTGATATTTTTCATGGGCTGACCAGTCCTGTCGAAGTGCAATTACACGGTGATGATTTTAAAACACTGTCTTTGGCGGCACAATCCACACGGGCACTTTTAGAGCAAATTCCTGGCCTTTATGATATTGAAGATACCTTTGAAATAGGTAAAGAAGAGGTGCAGATTAGGCTTAAACCGGAAGCTGAGTTGTTAGGGCTATCGGTTATTGATTTGTCACGGCAAATTCGCCAAGGTTTTTATGGTGAGGAAGTGCAAGTGCTTCAGCGACAAGGTGAAGACATACAAGTCTTATTGCGTTATCCCTTAGCACAACGAAAATCTCTGTTGAATCTTAACCGTATGAAAATCCGTACAGAGGCAGGGGTTGAAGTTAATTTTTCCGATGTTGCAGATCTTACCATGAGTCGCGGTTTGGTTGATATTGATCGTGTTAACCGTAAACGTGTAGTCACTGTGAAAGCCAATTTGGATAAAAAATCAACCGATGAAGCTATTTTACGTGAACTGATAGTTTCGGGTATGGATGAGGTCAAGTATCAATACCCCAGTATTAACTATTCATTAGAAGGTGAAATGCGCGAAAAAGAAGAGGCCTTTGGTAGCGTTTTTTACGGCACTATTTTTGTGTTATTGGGTATTTATTGCTTATTAGCTATTCCATTGCAATCGTATTTTCAACCGTTGATGGTAATGATTGTGATTCCCTTTGGCATTACTGGAGCCATTTTAGGGCATTTTTTAGCCGGGATAGATTTAACGGTTTACAGCGTTTTAGGTATTGTGGCTTTAACCGGTGTGGTGGTGAATGATAGTCTGGTTTTAGTCGATTGTGTCAATAGGCTTAAAAGGCGTTCGACGACTTTATTTAAGGCGGTATCAGACGGGGCAACACGGCGTTTTCGGGCGATTATTTTAACCTCGTTGACGACTTTCTTAGGGTTGGCTCCGTTAATGCTTGAAAAAGATACCCAAGCGCAATTTTTAATTCCCATGGCGGTTTCATTAGCCTATGGGATTATTTATGCGACGCTGATTACCTTGTTTTTATTACCGGCGTTATATCTGATTTTTGATGATTGTGCGGTGCGATTTAGGAAAATCAAGTCAGCACTGTATAATAGTTTTAAAGAAATTTAATTTAATTTTTATTTGAGGGTGGTATGAAAAGTAGAACAATTTTGCTGATTCGCACAGTATTATCGTTAACCCTGGCTGCGATTGTTGTCGCAGGATGTAGCACACAACCGGTGGCGCTTGTTAGTACCTCTAAAGAACCCACGAAGCATGCCCATGCAGAGGCGCCAAAGGCGAAAAAGCATACCCTGCATAAGCAGGAAAATGGCGTTTTAAGTTTGGATGTTTTTAAAGAGAACAATAACATTCATATTTTAACCGGTATTAATGATCAAGACTTTTCTACACTGCAATACCAGCGTTCGAATGATCAGGGGCAGAGTTGGACAACACCGGTCAATATAGGCCCTCAAGGGACGGTCTTTAACTTTCACCGCGGTAATGATTCTCAGGTTGCTGCCTGGGGTGACAATGTGGTCGTGGCCTGGATGAATAGAGGCTATACCAACCGTCATGGCTCAGGTCCGATGAGTGTGGCTTATTCTCATGACCAAGGTAAAACCTGGGGTATGGGTGAAATGGCCGCGTCGCGATGGAAAAACGGCACCCATGCTTTTATGGAATTAACCGCTAATGAAAAAGGCATGCACTTTGTATGGTTAGACAGTCGAAACGGTAAGCAAGGCCTCCAATATGCACACTCAATTAACGGCGGCGAAACGTGGAAGCCTGAAACCACTCTAGATGCTAAGACTTGTTATTGTTGTTGGAATACGTTGGCTTCTGACAGTCATAATAATCTCTATGCACTGTACCGCGATAAAAAACCCAGTGATATGGCGTTAATAAAAGTGGATCCAGAACAAGGTACGTCAAAAAGATTAGCACGAGTGGGTGAATTTGACTGGAATTTTCAAGGCTGTCCACACGTTGGCGGTGCTTTAGCGGTTCATGAACAGGGCAATCAAGTGCAGTTACATGCGATGGTAGGAACCATGAAGCCGGAAAAAGCAGGGCTTTATTATTTATCCTCAAACGATGGTGGTCGTCATTGGAGTCCTGAAAAACGGATGGGTCAAGGTATGGCTGTCCATAGTGATATTGCCGTGAATGATTCTGGTGAGTTATTAGCGAGTTGGGATGTTGCAGGCCCCATGGGTATGTCTATTATTACCAGTAAATCGTTAGATCAGGGTAAAACATGGCTGAATGAAACGGCTTTGTCGGCACCCGATGTGGATGCGACCCACCCTAAAGTAGTCGCAGTGGATGAAGGTTTTCTGGTTTTTTGGACTGAGAAGCAAGAAGGCGGCAGTAAACGATTACAGATTAAAAAAATCAACTAATTGATGTTGTCGTATTGAGCCCAATATCACCCTTGGAATGGGTGATATGGCTCAATTTTTAAGAAATTAAGATCTGTGCCCCGCTTTCAATGTAGTCGCGCTATTAATTCTTTATAATAGTAGGCTAATAATCAGCACGTTTATCTTGCACATACAAACCTTTATGAAAAAGACTTCTCCTTTTACAAAAGCAGTTATAGCCGCTTTATCTATTGTTTTATTATCCGTTACGGTTGCTCAAGCCGATGTGATCACTGAAAGTATTGCTATTGAGGGTAAAACCAATCAAGCCGCTAAACAGTCGCAGAAAAAAATCGATAAAGTCAGTGAGCGCACGAAAGT
>DUCI01000065.1:3129-3460 GCA_012959905.1 Methylococcaceae bacterium
CTTATCAAATAGAAAATGAGTATGGAAATACCATCGAAGCTTATCGAACACATATCAACTTGAACGGTAAAGACAGTGCGGTTGAATGCCTGCGTCTCGGCCGAGTATCGTTGTATTATCAACGTCTTGATGGCAGTGAAACCGGTTATTGGAATAAAGAATCTTCACAGTGGCAGTTATTAGATTCTCGTTACAGTTCGGCTATTCTTAAAGGCCTTCGTATAGCCCGTAAAGAAGCCGCCCCTAATTTGTTAACACTGCCGTTACCGGCAGCGGAGGCAGGGCAATGAGACTATTCCTACTGTTAGTAATCGTTTTAGTTTCCCCAATC
>DUCI01000066.1:0-732 GCA_012959905.1 Methylococcaceae bacterium
TTTGGTTGCTATTGTTATGATCGTTATTTTCTTAAGGGGTTGCCCGACACCAGTGCATCTGAAAGATGTTATTGAGCAAGAAAGAATTAAGTTGGGGGTTATGCGCTATGAAGAAAAGGCCGTGTTAATGGTTTTTTTAATGACGGCATTTTTATGGGTGACCCGAAAAGGAATTAGTATTCAAGGATATAGTGTTCAAGGGTGGAGTGATTGGCTTAGCTTGGGTGGCTGGGTTGATGATGGGTCGGTGGCTATTGCGATGGCCCTGGTTCTATTTTTTATTCCTGCTCGTACCGTGAACGGTGAGGCAACAACCATTCTAGATGAAAAGGTTTTTAGGCAATTACCCTGGCCGGTAGTGGTACTTTTTGGTGGTGGATTTGCATTAGCTTTTGGCTTTTCTGAAAGTGGCTTGTCTGCGCATTTGGCAGGTCAACTTCAAGGCTTGAAAGACATGGACGTGTCTGTGATTGTTTTAGCCGTAACGTCCGTCATGACTTTGCTGACAGAATTAACCTCCAATACGGCAACCACACAATTAGTCTTGCCTATCTTGCAGTCAGCATCTGTTGTTCTTGATATTAAGCCGGCATTTTTAATGGTTCCAGCAACGTTGGCGGCCTCTTGTGCTTTTATGTTTCCTGTTGCTACGCCGCCCAATGCTATTGTTTTTGGTAGTGGTAAGGTTAAGGTTTTTGAAATGGTGCGAGTGGGCTTTTTGGTAAATGTAAT
>DUCI01000066.1:873-3388 GCA_012959905.1 Methylococcaceae bacterium
GCCCGAGTTACAGACGTTTACAGTTGGGCTGGCGCATTTCTTTTTACAGCATACCTCCGCTTCAATAACGGTGAGTGAGAATGCAGACCCTAGTGTCCGTGATGATTTGGAGTCATCGTTCAATCAGTTAGCACCAGAGAATGCAGGCTATTATACCCACGTTTTTGAAGGGGCAGATGATATGCCCGCGCATGTAAAAACAGTTTTAATTGGAAATGATTTAACGCTCCCGATTGGGCGTGGGCGATTGTTATTAGGTTTGTGGCAAGGGTTGTATTTGTGTGAACACAGAAACCATGCGAGTGGCCGAGTGTTGATAGTCACTTTAAATGGGGAGGGGTTTGGAGATGAGGACGCTAGAAAAAATTAGTATCGGTGTGGTGATGGTAATAGTGTGTGGTGTTGCCAGTGCCGAGGATATTCAAACGGAATCTGCTCGGCGTGCTGAAGTGAATGCGCGTACGATAACGGTTTACCGTAGCCCGACTTGTGGGTGTTGTGGGCAATGGATTGAACACTTAAAGGCGCATGCGTTTGTTGTGAATGACATTGTGACGAATGATATGGATCAGGTTAAGGAGCGTTTTGGGATTTCGCCTGAATTAGCGTCCTGCCACACGGCTAGACTCGATGGGTATTTTATTGAGGGCCATGTGCCCGCAGAAGATATCATCCGATTGTTAACTGAGAAGCCGGCACTGAAAGGGCTGACGGTTCCCGGCATGCCGCGCGGAACGCCGGGCATGGAAATGGGGGGGGTGCGCGATGATTTTGATGTCTACGCAGTTGGACAGGAGGCTGTTGAGGTTTTTAACGCGTATCGAAAATAATAGCGTAAAGGGTGGGGTTATAAAAAAGCCCGTCACTCTAGCGAGTGACGGGCTTTTAAGTTTTATGAGGGGTTGTTAACCTTCGTTGTTACTCGATAGGCTTTCCTCAATATCATCAAGACCGCTAATGTCGTAAAGTGACCAGTTATCGATATCAGTGACACTGCCTTCATCAAACTTGATGCGGCAAACATATTTTTTAGTAAGGGAAGCGCCATTGTCCATGGAAAGACTAGCTTCACCATTAACCACGTAGTCGTGAGCACCAATATCCCAAATATTAAGGGCTTGCTGAGGCATTGAAAGTATGTGGTCAGAACCGTACTTTTCTTGAATCAGTGTATTGCAGTGTGCGTGAGCAGCGCGTGTTAAGTCGCTATCATCAGTAATAGCTATTTGGTCGCCGAGATCATCATCATCAAGAAGCATGGCATCAGAAGAAATAAAGTTATAGACCTGAGGCATGATGCCTTCATTCGTGAAAACAACCAATAATATGAATGAGGCGAGAATAAGAGTAAATTTAAGAAGAAGTTTCATGAGTGATTAATGTTGTGGGAAAAGTGATTAATTATAGATCTTATATAGTATATGTGAAAATGGGGTAAAAGTTCCTAAAAAACAAATAAAATGCATTTGCACAGCACCTAAATTAGGGTCAGTAAGTAATATAGGTAAGTGAATTAGAGGGAAGTGAATTTATAGTTGACAAGGAAGTTGCAGGTGATAAACTGATTAACGCTCACATGGAGTGCGCTAGTTTTTTGGTTATTGTAGTAATTAAAAACTATACAAAAGGGAATAACATTCGTCCTGAGTTTTTCTTGGGATATTTTATTAAATTTTTAGGAGGTAAAAATGGCAGCTACAACTGATTCAGTAAAAGCTGATGCTTCAGAAGCACCATTGCTTAACAAACGTAACCTAGTATTCGCAGTATTACTTTACTGTGTATTCTATGCATGGGTTCGTTGGTACGAAGGCGTATACGGCTGGAGTGCAGGCTTGGATTCTTTTGCACCAGAATTTGAAACATATTGGATGAACTTCTTGTACATTGAGTTTGTACTAGAAGTAACTATCGCATCTGTTTTATGGGGCTACATCTGGAGAACTCGTGATCGTAAAGTAATGTCAATTACTCCACGTGAAGAGTTAAGAAGACATTTCCATCATTGGGTATGGTTAGTTGCATATGCAACAGCTATCTACTTTGGTGCAAGTTACTTCACTGAGCAAGATGGAACATGGCATCAAACTATTATTCGTGATACTGACTTCACACCAAGTCACGTAATCGAATTCTACTTGAGCTACCCAGTTTATATTTTGACTGGTATGGGCGCTATGTTATACGCAAAAACTAGATTACCTACTTACGCCAATGGTTTCTCATTGATGTATCTAGTTGCTGTTGTTGGTCCTTTCATGATTCTACCAAATGTTGGTTTGAATGAGTGGGGTCACACTTTCTGGTTCATGGAAGAGTTATTTGTTGCTCCTCTACACTACGGATTCGTATTCTTCGGATGGTCGGCTCTAGGTGTATTAGGTGTACTTAACATCGAAATTGAAGCACTAGCAAAACTTCTGAAAAAAGACTTAGCTTAATTTAATAATTAAACTAAAGATTTATTTCAGTTGAAAAAACCATCTCCTAACAGGTTGTGCATCGTAATGGTGCG
>DUCI01000067.1 GCA_012959905.1 Methylococcaceae bacterium
TAACGGGACTTTGGAGTATTCGGAAAGTCGTTAATAAAAGCCCCTTATCGATTCTTCGAGAACACTAATTAAGCGACGTCTAATTGTTTCTTTAAACGGTTATACAAACCCTCAAAATGACCATTACTCATAATTAAAATATGACAACGGCCTTTAACAGCGACCACTAAAGCGGCTAATATTTCATCAATAGAATCCATAATATGCAGTTGTTTATCGGCTTGTTCAAGCGCCGCCATATCCCATTGCATGCCCGATGACCGATAAATAAACCCTATATTGGCTTCCTTAAGTGACGGCCCTAACGTGTTTTTATGAATGCCCTGTTTCATACTATTAGATGCCGGCTCAACAATTGCAATAATGGGCTCATCGCCTACTTTTTGTCTCAACCCTGCCAAGGTCGTTTGTATCGCCGTGGGATGATGCGCAAAATCATCATAAACAGTGATGCCATTTTTCTGGTAAATAACTTCCATACGCCGTTTAACATTCTCAAACCGATTTAATGCTGCACTCGAGTCAGCCACCGAAATGCCGACATTTCGAGCCGCTGCAATTGCTGACAACGCATTAGTTACATTGTGTAACCCCGTTAAATTCCAGTTGATCAACGCTTCATTTTTATCTTCAAAGGTCACACGAAAGTCACTACCATCAGGATTTAACAATGTTGCATTCCATTCACTTTCCCCGCCAATAGAGCTTCGCTCAACAGTCGTCCAACACCCTTGTGATAAAACACTCGAAATCTCATCCTCATGGCTGGGAGCAATAATGAGTCCTTGCTCAGGAACAAGCCTAACCAAATGATGAAATTGACGCTTAATCGCCTCTAAATCTGGAAAAATATCAGCATGGTCGTATTCCAAATTATTCAAAACCACCGTATTCGGGTGATAGTGTACAAACTTGGAGCGTTTATCAAAAAAAGCAGTATCATATTCGTCTGCCTCTATGACAAAAAAATCAGACTCGCCTAGCCGTGCTGATTGGGTAAAATTAAGCGGAATACCACCAATTAAAAAACCCGGCGAATAATTATTATAGTCCAGTATCCAAGCGAGCATACTCGCCGTCGTTGTTTTACCGTGAGTTCCTGCAACGGCCAATACCCATCGATCTCGCAACACTGCTTCACTCAACCACTGTGGGCCTGAACAATAACGAAGACCTCGATTTAAAATATACTCAACAGCCGGATTCCCTCTCGACAAGGCATTACCAATAACCACCAAATCGGGTTTTAATAATTCCAGATGCTCTTTTTGGTAACCGGACATTAATCGTATGTCCAAAGCCTCCAATTGCGTACTCATCGGTGGATAAATATTTTGATCCGTTCCACTGACCTCATGACCTAATTGCTTTGCGATCTGGGCAATCCCGCCCATAAAGGTGCCACAAATACCTAAAATATGAATATGCACAATCTTTCCTTTGATTTAATCATTACGCTAAACCCTATTATTCACCATCAACATAATATTTTCTACTTGCGTTTATCGATATATTCAGTTCAAATAATCCACTCTAAAACTTGAGAATCCTATGGGCGAACAAAATAAAATATCTGTGGAAACCGTACCCTGCTACCTTCCCTCAAAATCTTCACCAAAAGATAACCGTTATGTTTTTGCTTATACGATTACTATTTCAAATAGGGGCACCGTAGCCGCGACCTTACTCAGTAGGTACTGGTTAATTACAGATTCTAATGGCAAAACACAAGAGGTTAGTGGCGACGGAGTGGTCGGTGCACAACCTTATTTAAAACCGGGGGAATCTTTTCAATACACTAGCGGTGCTATGCTTGAAACGCCTATTGGTGTCATGCAAGGAAAATACATTTTAATCTCCGATGACGGCATTAATTTTAACTGCCCCATTCCCCGCTTTACGTTATCTATTCCTCGCACACTGCACTAACGATGGCGACTTATGCAATAGGGGACCTTCAGGGGTGTTACGATGACTTATTACGCCTACTGGATAAAATTAAATTTAATCCACAATCTGATCAACTTTGGTTTGTCGGTGATTTGGTTAATCGAGGACCCAAATCTCTAGAATGCCTCCGCTTAATTAAATCGCTAGGTCCTTCTGCTATTACTGTTTTAGGTAATCACGACTTACACCTATTAGCGATTGCCAATAAGATTAAAAAAATACGTAAAAAAGAATCCTCACTTAACGCTATTCTGCACGCTGAAGATTGCGACGAACTCTTACATTGGTTACGTTATCGTCCATTACTGCATCACCACGAACCCTATTATTTGGTTCACGCCGGTATTTCGCCACAATGGGATTTAGAGACGGCCAAAAAAATGGCACGCGAAGTAGAAATACAACTGCAAGATAACGATCGCTATCCAACACTACTGGAAAAAATGTACGGTGATACTCCTGACCGCTGGAGCGATACCCTTACCGGCTATAAACGATTAAGGTATATTTTAAATGCCTTTACCCGAATGCGTTTTTGTTACGAAAGTGGTGCGCTTGATTTTGAAAACAAGGATCCGCCTGGGGTACAACCCAAAGAACTCATTCCATGGTTTGATATGCCAAAACGACACCATAGTACCCATAGAATTATCTTTGGCCACTGGTCAAACTTAGGGTATTTTGAAAAAAACAACTGCTACTGCATTGACACCGGCTGCCTGTGGGGTGGGCAACTTACAGCACTGAGACTTGAAAAAAGGATAGAACGTATTTCTTTAACCTGCCCCCTTAATCACTACTAAAGAAAGCAAAATACACTGAGCACTTACCCAGTGTATTCATAACAACTTTTTAGATCGTTTTCATTGTTTTCAATATTTGAAAACCTTCTACTGCATCAGCAATAGCTTGTGCGCGATTATCTTTATCTTTTTTAACGCTAAAATAGGCACGTTTCAGTTTATCTTGTGTGAAATCTAATTCTGCACCAAAGTTATCACCGGTGATCATTTTAGACGATTGGCGTGCTGCTTTCATTAGTTTCATAATGATAGCTTTTTCACCGCCTGCTGCATTTAATTCGCCTGCTTTAGCTATTAATGCTTCACAATCATCAATCGCTTTAGCAATGTCTGCGTAAGTTAACATAGTTCCACCTTGGGCAACTGCTGCAGTAGAAAACACACTCATACCCAAAACAGAACCGGCAATAATTATAGCTGATAGAAATTTTTTCATAGTTCTCACAATTTAGTTTAAGAAAATTTTAATATTTTATTACAACCTTTATGCCCAAAAATTAATGTTAAAAATTTTTGTAGTCGGCGATTCTATACGAGATTTATACAAATAACAATTATTTTTTTTAATACTTTACCCGCGGCCGATTCTATTAAGTATTTTAAAGCGGT
>DUCI01000068.1 GCA_012959905.1 Methylococcaceae bacterium
ATCACAGCATCACAACAAAAGCATTCCGCGCCTGCTGTACCCTCAGACTTTCTTTCACCGTTACTCACTAAAACACAACAAAATAAACAACTCGCACAAACCTTACTCGCACATTGCTTTGAGGATTTCCCAAAACAATGGTCTGAAATAAAAACCCATGTGACCCAACAAAATATCGAGCAGCTACAAAACAGCGCCCATAAACTCAATGGGGCAGCTGCCCTTTGTGGCCTTACCGCTATCCAACAGGCGGCCGATAACCTAGAAACACTTGCCAAAAACCATCCACTAAAACAACTCGGTAGCGCCCTTGAATCATTAGAAAAAACGTTGCAATTATTTTTCGATCAGTACGACGAACTGATCAATCAACTTACCGACTAACACCTAATCCTAATCACCCCTCACGGTCACCTTTAAAAGAACTGACCCTTACAAATACTCTTGCGCTAAAATTTCAGCGATCTGAACACTATTTAAAGCCGCCCCTTTTCGAACGTTATCACTGACCACCCACAAATTTAATCCCAATGGGTGAGAAATATCCGAGCGAATCCGTCCCACAAAAACAGCATCATCCCCCGAAGACTCCGTCACAGCAGTTGGGTAGCTACCCTCTTCCCGGGTATCAACGACGGTTACACCCGGCGCCTTTTCAAGTAGCGCTCTTGCCTCACTCGCGCTAATCGCTGTTTTTGTTTCCAAATGCACCGCTTCAGAATGACCGAAGAAAACCGGTACTCGTACCGCTGTCGCATTCACTTTAATGTCGTCATCGGCCATTATTTTCTTGGTTTCCCAAACCATTTTCATTTCTTCTTTGGTATAGCCGTTGTCCATAAAAACATCAATTTGCGGTAAAACATTAAACGCAATTTGCTTAGGATAAACCTTGGGTGTCACGGGCTTACCGTTTAATAATTTAGCTGTTTGGGAAACCACCTCTTCCACACCGACTTTACCTGACCCTGACACGGCCTGATAAGTACAGACATTAATTCTGTCAATACCGACTGCATCATAAATAGGCTTTAAGGCAACCACCATCTGAATGGTTGAACAATTAGGATTCGCAATAATGCCTTGATTAGAAAATTCGGCAATACTCTCTGGATTAACCTCTGGGACCACCAGTGGAATGTCCGCATCGTATCTAAATTGCGAAGTGTTATCAATAACCACACACCCAGCAGCAACAGCTTTCGGCGCATATTCTGCTGAAATGGAGGCACCGGCGGAGAACAGCCCTATCTGCGCCTGACTAAAGTCAAACTCAGCTAAATCACCAATCTTGACCGACTCCCCGTTAAAGCGAATACGCTTACCGGCAGAACGACTACTGGCCAACGGGTAAATCTCCCCTATGGGAAAACCACGCTGTTCCAAAATAGACAACATTGCCTCACCCACAGCACCGGTTGCACCCACGATTGCCACATTAAATTTTTTAGCCATTCCAATCCTCTTACAATTTCACAAACCCAAAATGACGTTACACGCCCTGAGATAATTTACTTTTACAAACAGGCCAATACCGCCGCCGTAATATCGCTCACCTTGCCCGTACCGATCACGGCGCTAAATTTCACCGCGCCAGAACGACTCGCTGACTGATAAAAATCAACCAACGGCTTGGTTTGCTGATGGTAAACCTCTAATCGTTTACGCACGGTTTCTTCCTGGTCGTCTTCACGTTGAACCAAAGGTTCTCCGGTAACATCATCCAAGCCTGCCTGTTGGGGTGGATTAAATTCAATATGATAACTACGGCCAGATTCTGCATGTACCCGACGCCCACTCATTCTGTTAATAATGTCATTATCTTCAACGGCAATCTCAACAACATGGTCGATCGCTATTCCCATCGTATTTAAACCTTCAGCTTGTGCAATGGTGCGGGGAAAGCCATCCAATAAAAAACCATTCTCGCAGTCAGTCTCAACAATACGCTCTGAAATTAACCCTAAAATAATTTCATCTGAAACTAAACCGCCGGCATCCATCACTTTTTTCGCTTCAACCCCGAGAGGCGTTCCTGCTCTAACAGCGGCACGTAACATATCGCCCGTGGATATTTGTGGAATCTGATACTTCTGTGTAATAAACTGTGCCTGTGTTCCCTTCCCAGACCCGGGGCTTCCCAATAAAATAATTCGCATAACATCCTCAATTTACAACACCACAACACTTTCCAACGTGACGCACTCAGCACACCAGAAAGAACTAAACCCACTATTTTAGTATAAATACAGCCTTTTTATCGCTTATTAACGAATAACCCTGTTTTTTAGCCCATTATTCTAAAATAGCACCTGACCACAACGCTTCGATACCAGACTTTTCTTGAAATTTTACTAATTGTAGCTCAGCAGCCTTAATGCGCCCTTCTGTTTGTAGCCATTGCGCTTTATGAAAATAAAAGCCCGCTATCGCCAAAGACTTATCCGCCTGAGGTAATGCCGCTAAAAATGTGTCTTTACCCGCGACCATGCGCTGCTGCAAGCTACTCATAAAAGCCATTAAGGCTTCCCCCGCCAACCAATGCGCTTGTCCCGCCTTAATTTGTCGCTGATTAATCGGCATTTGAAATTCAATCAAGGGTCGGTCATCACTGTTAATAGCGCCACGCCCTAATGGCTTTTCAGCCGCCAAAAAACTGCCCAGATAATGCGTTAACAAGGGCATACCCGATGCCGTAGGTCGCTGTAAAGACAACCCTGCTGTATTGTTATCAAAGCTACCCGGCGTTAGGTGGCCGATCAAACCAATGACCGGTGTTCTGGATGAAAAATCACCGCGCCAAACAGTCACCTGAGGAAAAACCGCCAACAAGGTTCGCGTAATCGTTTCAAAAGAGTCTGCACTTAATTGGTAGGCGGGCAACCACTGCATAAAAATACCTCCACTTCGAAGGCGCGTCTGCACCGACTGATAATGCTCAACTGAATAAAGACCGCCAACACCGGCCTTCCACGGCACAAATAAATCACTGATAATGACATCAAACATAGTCGCCGTTCCACGCAAGTAATTACGCCCATCTTCAGCGATCACTTGCGCCCTTGGGTCATAAAAAAGACCGTTGGTATAATCAGCAAAATAATCGTCTGCGGCTCGAACCACTTCCGGAATCACTTCCGTCACTGTTAATGAATGAAGTGGATAATAGAGCGCTGCCCCCGCCGTTATGCCAGTGCCTAAGCCTAAGATATTAACCGTTTGAGGATTCGGGTGTACTAACAAGGGCAACTCCCCTTGGAACGCCTCTAAAATGCGCGAACCACTGCCGCCTAAGGTGTAGTGATTATTTATTTTTATTTTTACATCGTCACCACGGCG
>DUCI01000069.1 GCA_012959905.1 Methylococcaceae bacterium
ACCTTTACATTTCCTGTGTGTACCCTCGAAGTCGTTCACGGTTGGCAAGACACCATTGTTCCTCCTGAAAATAGCTGGAGATTTTGCCAACAATACCACGCCAATCTAACCGTTTGTGATGCTGATCACCGACTCATGACCGTTTTACCTTTTTTAGCTGACAAATTTAGCCGATTTCTTCATAGCCTCAATGCTAGCAATACAGCCCTTGAAAATGAGCAACGTTAAAACCAATCTGCTCTCGAAGAAATACGGTTAACTAAAAAAGGTTCTTCTACACACAAGCCAAAAGATCAGAACTGATACACGCTCTTAATTTAACTGCCAGATTCGATGCTGTCGCAACTTCTGATGGCGCCATTATCACGCGTTAAACCGCTGCTATAATCCCATTAAGTTTCTTCCACTCTATCGGCAAATCTAAATAATGGCTGAATTCAACCCATTTTGGCCGTTGTGATAACGGTACTTTCTGACTCTCATTTTCTAAAGCGATGACTGACATAGTCAACGTCTTAGTATTCAGAACCGCCTTGAGTTGGTCTCTTTGATCGCCCTGACAGATAGCCAAATCTATTAACATAAAGTCATAATCTATTGCTTCTAATCTTTCGATCGCCAACAAACCGGTCTCCACAACATCAACACAATAACCTTTATTTTGTAATACACCGCTCAACCATTGCGTATTTACAACCACATCATCAACAATTAGAATTCTATGTCCACTGTCAGCGTTCCTTTTGGATTTTGATGGATAGGCATTATCCTCAAGCCAATTAATATCCAAATGTTGTTGTAAGCAATGATATAAATCCTCCATCGCTAATGGCTTCTCTAAAAAACCTACCCCGCCTGCCGCAAAGAAATCCACTTTATCTTGGTCTAAAGGACTGGCCGAAATAGCGATCACAGTCCAATTCACATCCTGCTTATTTAATTGCCTTGTGGTCTCAAGACCACTCAACCCCGGCATCTTTAAATCCATTAAAATCAAATCCGGCTTAACGCTCTTGACCGACTCCAAACATTCTTCGCCACTGTCTACTAAAAAAACATTAAACCCTTTCCCCAGCAAAGCCTCTTCCATAAAAATTCGATTCGTTGTGTTATCGTCAACCACCATAATTATTTTTTCTACCCCGTCATACCTCTCCGGAGTCATCGAATCTGAAAGGCTTAATTGGGTTGTCGTGACCGGTTCAAGTTCCACTGTAAATTCGAAGACACTGCCTTCATTCACAACAGAATTAACAATAACCTCTGAACCTAGAATCACCGCTATTTTCTTACAAATAGCCAACCCTAACCCCATTCCTTGTGATGTTTCCGCAGACAATGATCGATAATAAGGATCAAAAATATCTTCTATCTCTTGCTCAGAAATCCCACTCCCCGTATCTTCCACTTGAAAATGAAATCTGTTATCGACACGGTAGACTCGTAAGCAAACTAACCCCACCTCGGTATATTTAATCGCATTAGTAATTAAATTGTGTACTAACTGCCTCATTAACTTAGCATCACCGATGACATAATGGGGCAAATCATCACTGACAATCTGAAGCTCAAATTCAACTTGTTTTCCATCACATTGTTGTTCTGCTATTTTCTGTATTGCACTCAACCACGCCAATAAATCAAATGGTTTATAAACCGCATCAATAACCTCTCTATCACCTACGCCCACTGCTAATAAATCATTAATCATCAATAACAATGATTCACCACATTCATTGATAATCGCTAATTTTTCTTGATGCTCCGCAGTTAATCCTTGGTCTGCTTGTAAGAGTTGTGAGAACCCTAATAAGCCATGACTAACATGCGTGATAAACTCACTTTTAACGCGGTCTGACCTTTTTAACTTTTTGGTTCTTTGTTCTACTGCTTGATCTAAATGAGCCGTCAGTTCGAGCAATTTTTCTTTCGTCTCTTCATGAAATAAAACCTCATGTTGTAAGTGTTCATTGGCTTGAATCAGATCATTACTCTTCTTTTTCAGTTCCGTAACGTTCTGACCAAAACCAATACACCCGATAATTTCTCCTTGTCTATTACGCTGCGAAGAAGAACTTAATAACACTTCGACACGAGCACCTTTCTGGGTTATCAGTGGCAACTCATATGAAATTGTTTCATCACCCTTTAATGTATTATTATGAACACACTGGACTGAGGGCTGATCATCTTCAGCTACAAAATTTTCAACCATTTTTTTACCTAAGACTTCTTGCTTTAAATAGCCTGTTAGCCTTTCTGCACTGCTATTCCATTCCGTTATACGACCGTCTAGATCAACACCAAAAACAGGTGCATTAGCCGTAGCAATCATCTCATGATAAGAATCCCAAAAAAGCCCCTTAACAATCCCCCGTCCCTTTAGGCCCATAAAAACAGCCGTTATCACGGCTAAAAGGCAGGTGACACCCTTAACTATAACCACTAAAATAGAAGCCTGATGCGCATCCGCATCTCTTACCAACTGGGTCAACTGCCCCAGAACTTCTACAGTCATTAAAACACTCAATAAGAGTATTGCGTTACCCAATGGCCCTTCTTTATTCTTTTGAAAAAATAGTAGCAACGAAACTGCAATCAATATTTTAGCTAGCATAATCACAATATCTGTCATCACCAGCAGAGATAAAAGATCACTGTGCGATTGCAAATACAGCCCTTGTGGCATGAGAGATTTGGTATCTACAATTGATTGAAAAAATGCCAGCATAATTCACCCGCTAGTTAAAATGTATCAACGCCAGCAACTCCTGCTGACAATTTTTTTACTACTGTTAGCTCACCCTAAACACACGCCATACAAAAAACACTATCTACTGCCCGTTGTTACCGTCGTATTGATGGCTATTAACACGCCCTCTAATTCTTTCTTTACAGCGCTGATAGCCGATTCTGTTGCAGCTTTTGTAACCGGTTCTTGTCGACAAATAGCAACCAATGCATCGACATGATAAACCAACTTTTCAGCGCCGATAATAACGGCACTTTTTCGCATACTCCGTAAAAGCTTCTGCAACTGACTCTGGTCATCCTCACCCCAATAAGTCTTACTCAAAAGGCCAAAGCCTTTAAATTGATCTCTAAATGAATTCAATAATGCTTGATAAGCCTCTATGTCTCCGCCACAGTAACTCACACCCACCTTAACGTTTAGCACCTGTTGTTCCGTTAAAACAAACGTGGAAGACTCTGATAACTCAGTGTTAACGGGATCATGAATTGCCGTTGATTCTGACTGGTTAGGAAGCCATGTCGCTAGCTTAAACAGTAGCTGTTC
>DUCI01000070.1 GCA_012959905.1 Methylococcaceae bacterium
CAGTCGCCTTTCCTGAAAATAACCAAGATTGTATTGCCTTGGTCAGGGCCGCATCAGAAAATAAAACCCCGCTAATCTTTCGAGCAGCGGGTACGAGTATTGCTGGCCAATGTGTGGGCGGCGGGCAAGTGGTCGATGTTTCACGGTTTATGACGGGTATTTTAGGGGAGCCTTCAGGGACCCAAATTCGCGTACAACCGGGCGTCATTCACAGCGACCTTGACTTGTTTTTAAAACCGTTTGGACTTAAGTTTGCCCCAGAAATTTCCACCTCCAACCGCTGTATGATTGGTGGGATGATTGGCAATAATGCTGCCGGCAGTCATTCGGTTATTTACGGCACGACCAGAGAGCATGTGGTCGAGATAGAGGCGGTATTAGCTGATGGCAGTGTGGCAGAATTTGGCCCGCTTACAAATGAGCAATTACAGGCTAAATTTGTTTTGACTACTAAGGAAGGGCAAATTTATCGAACGGTTACGAGCATTATTAATAAGCACCGACCTGAAATTTTAAAGTGCTACCCTAAGCCTGAAATTATTCGCCGTAATACCGGCTTTCCACTTGATGTTTTAGCGAACGGTCAGCCTTGGAATAAAAAAGGCTCTGCATTTAATTTAGCGCCTTTTTTATGTGGTACTGAAGGCGTTCTCGCCTTAACGCTTTCTGCAACTTTAAATTTGGTTAAAGCACCCAAAGCGAAAGGTCTTAGCTGTATTCATTTTAAATCGCTCAATGAGGCGATGCTGGCAACACCGATAATTTTAAAACACCAGCCGGCCGCTATTGAACTCATGGATAAACGGCTGTTAGATTTAACTCAATGGCATATTGAACACAGTCGAAATAGAGGGTGGATAGAGGGCAACCCTAACGCTATTTTAGCTGTTGAGTTTTTCGGCGATTCTGATTTCAAAATTTCTGATAAGTTTAAAAAATTAACGGTAGATCTTCAGAAACAACGTTTAGGTTATGCTTACCCGGTTATTTCTTCTATTGATGCTAAGAAGGTCTGGGCTATTCGTAAAGCCGGCTTAGGGCTTTTGATGGGGGTTAAAAATACTAAAAAACCGGTTGCAGTTATCGAGGATGCTGCAGTCGCACCCAGCGATCTTGCAGCTTATGTTGAGGCTATCGGTAAAATCATGGTGCAGAAAAAGGTTGATTGTGTCTACTACGGGCATGCCTCAGTTGGTTTACTGCATTTACGGCCTGAGCTGGACTTAGCCAATTCTGAAGATAGAGTGAAATTTGTAGCACTGGCTGAAGCGGTTGCGGGGTTAATAAAACGCTTTAACGGCTCACTTTCCGGGGAACATGGTGATGGCCGCCTTCGAGGACTCTTTCTGAAAAAAATGTTGGGTGCTGAAATTTTTAATTGTCATGTGCAAATAAAAAAAGCCTTTGACCCTGACAATATCTTTAATCCTGGTAAGATTTTAAATGGGCAAGCGATAGACCAGTCGCTACGTGTTACCAAGGGTGATTTACAGTGGCAAGGTAAAACCGGTTTTGATTGGTCTGGTGATTTAGGTTTGTCGGTGGTGGTAGAAAAGTGCAATGGTGCTGCGGCTTGTCGAAAGAGTGCCGGTGATGGGACGCTATGCCCCTCTTACCACGCGACTGGGGAGGAGCTTTATAATACCCGAGGGCGCTCTAATTTGTTACGTTTTTTGATGCGTTCAGGAAGCGATTTCGGTCAAGAGTTGTTAAATCCAGATTTAATTAAATCAATGGATTATTGCTTGTCGTGTAAAGCTTGTAAATCAGAGTGCCCGTCCAGCGTCGATATGGCGCGGCTGAAAGCTGAGTATTTATACCAACGCCGCATCGCTCATGGCTTGTCTTTTAAAGACCGTGGAGTCCTTTTTTACGCTCAGTATTTACGTATTGCTGCTAGATTTCCAGTGTTGGCCAATAAACTCCAAATGACTGTTTTTTTTAAAAGAATGGCTGGCGTATCTACGCAACGCGCGTTACCTCGCATTGCAGAAAATCCTTTTATGGTTAAGGCCAAAAAGGACATTAATAATATAACGGGCCGTAACAGTGTTATTTTGCTGGTAGATATTTTTAATCAATACCAGACCCCGAATGTAGCCCATGATGCCTGCCGACTATTACAGGCACTGGGCTTTGCTGTTCATCCCGTCCTAATGAAAACATCACCCAGGCAATTAATTAGTCAAGGCCTTTTAGCAGAGGCAAAATCGGCCTTGCAGGAATTACTGGTGCAATTTCATGGCTTGCCTTCTGATTATTCAATAATAGGGCTTGAGCCTTCAGAGTTGCTTGTTTTACGCGATGAACTGGTGGATTTGGTCGGGGCTGGTCATAAAGACCAGGCTCTGCAGGCAAAGGAGCGTGCGTTATTGTTAGAAGAATTTCTGTCGAAAGCGCTTGTTGATAACAATGCTTTTGATAAATACTTAAATACAAGGCTTAACGGAGATCCTGTAACTATTGCGATTCATAATCACTGTCATCAGAAATCGTTGGTGGGGTCGGAGCCGACTAATGCGTTGTTTAATGCCTTGCCGGGGGTTAAATTCTCACTATTAAAGACGGGGTGTTGTGGCATGGCTGGGCAGTTAGGTTATGAGAACCCTGCGTTCTCAGAACGAGTTGCACAAACAAGTTTCTTACCGGCGATTGCAGCGTTGGATAGGGAAACTATTGTGATTGCAGCAGGCTGCAGTTGCCGTGCACAGGCGGCCTTATTAACTGGGATAAAAGCGGTGCATCCGGCTACCTTTTTAGCAAGTCGACTATTATCAGATTAGCATTTAATTTATAGGGTAACAATAAGGTTTAATAGGCTATTGAATAGCTTTAGTGAACCAAATAACAGGTTTACTTACTTTAAAGAGGGATTGTTATTCCTCAAGAAATCAATAAAGTGAGATATTAATTGCCGTCAATTCTGGAAGTTGCTGGAAATAATTTAACAGCTATTGCTCGAAAAGTATTTGCTGGACAATTTGTTTGTTTTTGTACATTTAAATATGAAAATAAAAGAACAAGAGAGGCAAATTAATCATCTCTGTGATAATAATGAATTGAGCAAACGATTTTTTAAGGTATATGGTTTTAACCCCATGACTGCATCAATTGTTGTATCTGTTATAGGTGATGGAAAAGTCTATCAAAGTAGTCGAAATTATTCGTTAGGCGCGTTATGCGCTCGCCTCAATAAAGGTTTTAGGACTCCCTCGTGTGCTATTAGAGACTGTGAAAGTATTCAAGCCATAATGGTGAGATAATAGAACCACCGAA
>DUCI01000071.1 GCA_012959905.1 Methylococcaceae bacterium
GCGTAATTCTTCAATCTGCATGTAGCATCCTATTTGAGGTTTATCACAACTGTAATAACATTCATCCAGCGTTAAAATCGCCCAGATAAAGATTATTATCTCTAATGTATTTTATAATGTTATTCGGTAGAAGAAAATCGATACTTTCATGTTGTGCAACCTTTTGTCTAATTTGAGTCGCTGAAATATCCAGCTGAATAACATTCTGAAAGTACAAACAACCATGCTCCTTTCGCGCTAGATCAGCCGCATTCTGAGTCAACTTCACCTGTAAAAAGAGCGGTAAATTGACATTATCAATATCACTCCCTGGGCGCTGCATCACAACAATATGTGCATAGTCAAATAACTGTTGCCATTGAAACCATGTGTTAATCTTTTCAAAAGCATCGCCGCCCATAATCAGTATTAAAGATTGCTGTCGAAATTGTTGCCGCAATGACTTTAATGTCTCAATCATGTAGGACGGTTTATCGCGAACCATTTCTTGTCTATCAACGACAAAACCAGAAATATTTTCTGTTGCTTGCTGCAGCATGGCAAAGCGATGCTGCACCGTTGCGCTGGGCCGACCTCGATGCACCGGCTGAGAACAGGGGACCAATCGAATCTGCTGCAAGCCAAGACGCTCTTTAACATCTAAAATAGTGCGCAAATGACCAAAATGAATCGGGTCAAAAGTCCCGCCATAGACACCTATCATAGCCTTAGTTTTAGGTTCTAATTTGTCCATCACCCAAAACAATATATTTCAATGTTGTCAAACCTTCCAATCCCACTGGTCCTCGAGCATGTAACTTATCGGTGCTAATACCAATTTCAGCGCCTAACCCGTATTCAAAACCATCCGCAAAACGCGTGGAGGCATTCACCATAACGGAACTGGAATCAACTTCTCTCAGAAACCGTCTGGCCGAACTGTAATTTTCTGTCACAATGGACTCCGTATGCGCCGAACTAAATTGTTCAATATGTGTTATTGCATCATCAAGGCCTGCCACAATTTTAATGGCTAAAATAGGTGCTAAGTACTCCGTACTCCAATCTTCATCCGAGGCACGCAAACAACCTGGGATTAACGCACAGGTCTTGGGGCAACCTCTTAACTCAACCCCTTGTTGTGAAAATTGACGTCCTAATTCAGGTAAAACATCTTTTGCAATCCCTTCTGAAACTAATAGCGTCTCCATTGCATTACAGACACCATAACGCTGCGCCTTGGAATTAAAGGCAATCTTAACGGCTTTGTTAATATCAGCATCATTATCAATATAGACATGACAATTGCCGTCTAGATGCTTAATCACTGCAATACTTGCTTCACTTGATATGCGCTGAATCAGCCCTTTGCCACCACGTGGGATAATCACATCGATATAAGAACTCATCGTAATCATTTCGCCAACAGCATCTCGATCAGTCGTTTCCACCACCTGAACCGCAGCAATAGGTAATCCAACCTCGGCTAATCCTTCTTGGATACACGCCGCGATCGCTTGGTTAGAGTGAATCGCTTCTGACCCTCCTCTTAGAATAGTTGCATTACCGGACTTTAAACATAAAGCAGCAGCATCCGCCGTTACATTCGGCCGAGATTCATAAATAATCCCAACAACGCCTAATGGAACGCGCATTTTTCCCACCTGTATGCCACTGGGTCGATAATTTAAGTCACTAATTTCTCCAACCGGATCAGGTAAGGCGGCAACTTGTTCCAGCCCTTCAGCCATTGCCTCAATACGTGTCGGCGTTAATGCTAATCGGTCTAAAAGAGCCGCCTCCAACCCTTGTGCCCGCCCTCGTTCCAAATCTTTTTTATTTTCGACAATCAATTGCTCTTTATTGTCTCTAATTCGCTGGGCAATGACGGTTAAAGCCGCATTCTTTTTATCACTCTCAATACCCTTCAAAATACTCGCCGCTGCTTTCGCATTAACGCCAAGACCTTGCATATATTCTTTAATTTTCAAAACAACACTCACTCTTAGTAAATTCTCAATAGCGGGGTTAATGGCAAAAACCCAATTAAACCATAACCACAAAACACCATACGGTGATTTTACTTGAAATCAGGCGGCTAAACTATGAAAGGTGATCGTAATAGGTTAAATTAAAAACAGAACTTTATTCATGTCGTTAATAAACACCTTAAAGCACCTAACAACAAACCCCATAGTAACTGCTGCCTGACTCCCTGCGATTAAAGATGCCTTTATTTATCATTGTTAATTTATCCTTAAGTATCTTGGCACAAAGCCAACATGACTTTCAGGTGTTTTTTAAGCTGGCTGAATCAGCCTATATTGGCTTATTTTTTATTGCCGTAGCAGGACTGGCAAGTGTTATCAAAAAAATCCCCGTGGGATTTAAATTTGATCTCTTTGCCACCGGTACTGTGCTTATTTGGTTTTATCGTTGGCACAACTATTACCGCGATGATGCTCCAATGTTTTACCTGTTTCCTTTCTTTTTTGTCATTTTAACGGCTATAAGTTCCCTTGTTTTTGTTAATCGAAGACACCGGTTTGATCAAGAAACGATTCAAGCATTACACTATTATTCAGATCATCTTAAATTTTATAATATATTTATATTCGCCGCGGTCATCGCCAGTTTATTCTTAACCAATCATTTTATCGCCTACCCTGTTACCATCGTATTACTCATGCTGCGATTTGTTTTATCGTCATGCTTAGAACCGTATAAACACCGCTAACGGAGATTCATAACATCTTTTCTGATGCTCACGGTAAGCGGATAGATAAAATTTATCCGCCCTAAAATCCACCGTCAGGGCTCCGGTCTTAGAAACATTAAATGCGCTAATACCATAACGATGATAGCGTTCTAGAACCTCGTGGCGTGGCAATTTAAATCGATTCCGGTAACCTGCTGGTATCAATACCCAACGCGGACTCACAGCAGACAAAAACTCTTCAGACGACGAGGTATTACTGCCATGGTGAGGCGCGATCAAAACATCTACTTTTAATTGTTCGCGTTGTTGTTTTGTGAGCAAAATTTCTCTTTGCAATTCAATATCCCCGGGCAAAAGCACCGACCCTGAGGACGATGATATTTTTAAAACACAGGAATTATTATTTCCCGAGGAAAATTGTTTTATCCCCGGCGACAGGACACTAAAAGTAACGCCATCCCATTGCCATTGTTGCCCTTGTTGACAGATAGAAGCTTGACGGCCACGCCATACTTTAGGTTCGCTGGCGACTATTGATTTGACATCCATGGCATTAACAATTGACTGCACACCTCCTGAATGATCATTATCACTATGGCTAACCATCAGGACATCAATATGTTTTAAATTATTAAATCTCAGAAATGGAATCACGACTCGCTCACCGATATCCCCTGATGAAAAACGCGCACCCGTATCATAAATTAAAACATGCGTTGCCGTTTGCACCACGGCTGATAATCCTTGCCCTACATCTAGAAGAGTTAACCTGTATTCGCCACGATTAATCTTTTCCGGGACAGCCCATAGAAGAGGCCCTAATAACACCACCCCTAACCAACGGTTTGACAATCCACGTGGCATCATTAACACCATCGCGCCTAAAATCGCCAACAGCCAGTACACCGGATTTGGATTGGCAAGGTGGACAACTAAAAAATCACGCTGGGCCAAGAATGACAACCAGGTCAATAAAAAATCAAACCCCACTTCAACAAACTTAAAAACAAACAAGCCCAAGGTATCAGAAAAAAGACTCGTTATCACAGCTAGCAATAAGAGAGGAACAATCCAAAACGTGACCAGTGGAACGGCGACAAAATTAGCTATCGGTGAGAGCAAGGAAAATTGTTGAAAGAATGCGATTAACAAGGGCATCAAACCAATCATTAAAACAAAATGGACCTTAATTGCTGAACGCAGATACCCGACTGGTTTTAATCGTGCAGTCACCACATACTGTATCAACCACACAGCCAAGAAAGATAACCACAATCCTGGCGACAAGGTGGACAGTGGATTAATCATGACCACGACTAACAACGCCAAGAAAAGCACTCTAAAGGTGCGACTGTGGCGTTGCCAAATAACACTTAGCATAATCGCCACCAGCATGATCAATGCTCTTTGTGTCGGGATCGTAAACCCTGCAAGGGCCGCATAAGATGAGGCGGCGACAATGGTTACCAGAGCTGCAACGCGCGGAGGAGCGACTGATAAACAGGTAAACACCGTAACCCCTTTAAGAACGATAAAATAAACAATTGCACCGATTAAACCAATATGTAGCCCAGAAATAACCATTAAATGAATGGTTCCTGTCTTTTTAAACAACTGCCACTGCTCGGCGTTAATATCGCCTTTGAAACCAATAACCAAAGCTTCCGCAATCCCGTAATACGGTGAATCCCCTATTTGTCTCGCTAACAACGCCTGAAAATCTTGACGCCAATCCGCACTAAAGATTTTATTTTTTGACGCCATTAATCGTATTTCTGGCGATCGAGAGCGCACATAACCCGTTGCGCCAATGTCCTGTATAAACAACCACTGCTCGTAATTAAACCCCCCTGGATTCGCATAGCCATGCGGCTTCTTCAAACGAACGGTCAGTTGCCAGTGTTGCCCAGTTTTGATGGCCTCAGGGGGGTTATACCAATTTAATCTTATCTTCTCAGGGACAGCACTCTGTTCAGAAGACAAGACATTTAAATCAAACTTAATACGACTTTTATCGCCTACCGGTAGTCCGGTCACAATACCCCTTAGGTTAATATCTTGTCCCTCCAAAGCACTTGGTAACTGCCCCCCACTTTGCCATAAACCCCAACTAACAACCCAAACCATACCCCCTAAAAAAAAGAACACATACGCTCGCATGCAAGAAAACAACCCGATAGCGAACACAACGACTATAAACCACCCGTTCAAATGAATAAAATCACAGCCTGTCAAATAGACAACTATGCCTAAAACAAATGTTGTAATTCTTTTAACCATGACAACCGATACCTCTTTATCTTTTTAAGGGGTATGACTAAGGGTATTTGAATTAAAGTGACTTTCTAGAGGAGATGAATTACCATGGCTTCGAATTAACGCTCATAGCTTGATGAAAACACCTAATGAATAAAGTTTATGGCTAAAAAAATAATTAAACGTTTCATGCCCAGTGATGAAACCATAAAGAGCAACAAAAGCCTCCAATTTCTCGGTGAGCGATTACATGATCCTAACTTATGGCACTTAAATAGACGTTCTGTCGCGAAGGCATTTGCTATTGGATTGTTCTTTGCCTGGGTTCCCCTACCAACACAAATGGCGATGGCCGCAGGTGTTGCTTTTTATTTTCGAGCACATTTAGCCATATCTGTTGCCCTTGTTTGGATTACCAATCCACTGACAATGCCCCCGATGTTCTATTTTGCCTATTTAGTCGGCATGTGGGCGATGCAAATACCCCCATCAGAAGCTGAATTTATTTTCTCCGTAGATAATATCTTGGCAACGCTGGGTGATAGCTGGCAACCTTTTCTGGTTGGCTGCTTTATTCTAGGCATCGGCAGCTCAATTCTAGGTTTTTTTGGTATTCATTGCGCTTGGCGTTATCAAGTCCGATCCAGCTGGAAAAAAAGAAACCGTAAAGCTTAAGCCGTAATCAATCCATCTTCTATATGTAATACGGTGTCCATTCTCTCTGCGAGTGCCTGGTCATGCGTGACAATCAAGAAACTAACCGCCATCTCCTTATTCAACTCTACCATGAGTTGGTAAAGCTGCTCAGCAGAAGCACTGTCCAAGTTTCCTGTTGGCTCATCGGCAAGAACACACTTAGGATTATTAATTAAGGCTCTGGCAACGGCAGCCCGTTGTCGCTCGCCCCCTGATAACTCAGCAGGTTTATGGTGTAATCGATGCCCTAAACCCACTCTTTCCAATAATTGTTTTGCTTTCTTCCGTGCATGGGTTACAGATACACCACTGATCAATAAAGGCATGGCGACATTCTCAACGGCATCAAATTCTGCCAATAAATGATGAAATTGATAGATAAACCCCAATGATTTATTTCTAATTGCTGCAAGTTTCTGCTGCCCGAGGTCTCTAATTTTGCAACCATCCAACAAAACATCGCCACTTGTTGCCTCATCCAAACCGCCTAAAAGATGTAATAAGGTGCTTTTTCCAGATCCGGAAGCACCCATAATGGCTATTAGATCACCTTGATTAACAACCAGATCAATACCTTTCAAAACACTTACGTCAAGATTGCCTTGACGATAATATTTAACTAACTTTTGAGCCTCTAGGAAAACACTATTACTCATAACGAAGAACTTCGGCTGGGTTAACACGCGAGGCTTGCCAAGCCGGATAAAGCGTAGCTAATAAAGTTAAAACCAGTGACATTATCGCGATAACCCAAACATCTGACCAAATTAATTTAGACGGTAAGTCACTAATATAATAAACATCAGCCGCCAAAAACTGGACGCCCATAAAACTTTCAATGGCAGGCACAATCGTTTCAATATTTAACGCTAATGCCAAGCCTCCCATTATCCCTAAACCCGTGCCAATCAATCCAATCATCGAGCCTAAAATAATAAAAATACCCATAACCGCTCTCGGGGTTAACCCTTGGGTTCTTAATATAGCAATCTCACCACGCTTATCGGTAACCACCATGACTAACGTAGAAACTATATTAAAGGCGGCCACCGCCACTATCATTAATAAAATGATAAACATCACTCGCTTTTCGGTCTGTATCGCACGGAAAAAATTACTGTGTGATTGTGTCCAGTCACTGATTCGGTACTGGCCGTAAAACTTATCGGCTAGGGTACGGGCAATGAGAGGCGCTTTGAATAAATCATCCAATTTTAATCGCAAACCACTAACGCTATCCGCCAGCCTAAACAGCTTAGCCGCATCGGAAAGATGCATGACAGCCATATTGCGGTCGTACTCATACATGCCAACCTTAAATAAACCAATCACCGTGAATCGCCTCAAGCGTGGCAAAACACCCGCGGGAGTCGCATTAAGTTGTGGACTAATAACCGTCACCCTCTCGCCAACTGTAACACCTAAATAAGTGGCTAATTCAACGCCTAAAATAATACCGTATTCACCCGATTTCAAAAGACCTAAGGACCCAACACTCATTTTCTCAGCGATCGAAGAAACGCGTGATTCATATTCTGGATAAACCCCTCTAACTAAGGTTCCACTGACACGTTGGCCAGCGCTTATCATGACCTGACCATCGACAAAAGGGGCTACACCTTGAATGTGCGGTTCATTAACCACCTTCTTCTGGACCGCTTGCCAATTTGTCAATCGATTCATTCGCCCAGTAATCGTCGTATGCGACGTCATACCTAAAATACGCGCCCTGAGTTCCGATTCAAATCCATTCATGACAGAAAGTACCGTTATTAAGGCGCTAACACCCAGAGCAATACCCAAAACGGAGGTCAGCGTGATAAATGAAATAAATTGAGTACGCTGCCTACCGCGCATATAACGTAAACCAATGTAAAGCACAAGGGGTCTAAACATGAAATAAAAATATTTTAATCGCAGTCAATAAGAGAAATTTTATTTACACGCAGCGCAATATCCATATAAATAAAGGCTATGATCGGTTAAGGTAAAACCTAATCTGACGGCGACTTCTTTTTGTCGCTGCTCAATAACATCATCCGTAAATTCGGAAACCTTACCACATTTAACACATAAGATATGATCATGATGCGTACCGCTATCAAGCTCAAAAACTGAATTCCCACCTTCGAAATGGTGTCGCCTGACAATCCCTGAAGATTCGAACTGGGTTAACACACGATAAACCGTTGCCAAGCCAATTTCTTCATCACTCTTAATTAAAATCTTGTAAATTTGTTCGGCCGTTAGATGATTAGAAGACTCTCTTTGAAGCTCAAGGATTTCTAAAATCTTAATCCGAGGGAGGGTAGCCTTTAAGCCAAAACTCCTTAATTCCTTCGTGTCCAAAAATTACTCCTGACTAACTATAAAAACATCTTTTATTGTAGCGCTTTTACTTGAGTCCGTTTTATTGTTTTTACTTATTCTGCGATAATAACTCTATAATTAAACCTACTTTTATAAATTACAGCCTAGAGATATCATGAAATTGATTCGATATTGCTCGCTTATTGCTAGTATTTTTCTATTAACATCTTGCAGCTATTTTTTAGACCGTATTCCTGGCGTTTATTCATTAGATATCCAGCAAGGAAATATGATTTCTCAAGATGTCATCAATCAACTTCGCCCCAACATGAGCAAACGACAAGTCCTATTTGTCATGGGTAGTCCAATGCTAAAAGATATTTTTCATGAACGCCGCTGGGATTACCTTTACTCCCTTCAAGCCGGAGGAAACCCACGTGTGCAGAAAAAAATATCATTATTTTTTGACGGTGATAAGCTCATCGGCGTTCAAGGCGACTATCGTCCCAGCAACATTGCCGGCCTAAAGTTGTCTAATGAAAAAACCATCGATCTGCCTAAACGAGTCCTTGATAAAACACTTTCTCAATCTATACTGGGCTTTTTTGACTCCAGCACTGAAACCAAAACCATTAAAAAGAACACATCGGCACTGGAACCGGTAATAACACCGCTTCCAGATTAGTAACCGGTCACCCACTAGAAAAAATAATAGACTACTGCATCGACTTAGCGGCTCGTTGTCGCCGACTCTCTTTAGGATCAACTTTTAACGGCCTATAAATCTCAACCCGATCCCCAGGTCGTAATAACCGCTCCAACGAACAGACCTTACCAAAGATACCGACTTTATCGCGCATTAAATCTATTTCCGGAAATAGATCGACTACTCCAGATTGCTCAATACCATCGGCCACCGAAGCCCCCACCTTGACCTGTAAAGGAATGATCAGTTGCTGGTCAATGCCTGCAAAGGCGACTTCTACAGCAATAATTCCATCACCCATAGATTTGTTTTGCGCGTGCCGTAAAAGAACTGACCATAGTATTGCAAATTTGGTTAAAAATACCCCCAAAAGCCATGCCTGCAATTTTACTGGAAACCTCAAAGTCAAGATTCAGTGATATTTTACTCGCATCTTCTCTAAGCGCCGTAAAATCCCAGTCGCCTTCCAAATGAGAAAAAGGCCCATCAATTAATACCATTTTAATATTAATCGGGCTATTTAATTGATTGCGCGTAGTAAATGAACTCTTAAAACCACTGCGGGAAACATTAACTGTCGCCTCAACAAAATCATGCTTCCTAACTAATACCGCACTGCCACTACACCAGGGTAAAAATTCAGGATAAGACTCAATATCATCCACAAGTTCAAACATTGATTGCGCTGAATACTTTACTAAGGCGCTTTTATTTACAACCGGCACGTTCCCCCCTCTCCTTTAATAGGCTAGTTTCATACAAAATCAAAGAATCCCAAGTACATGTATAAAAACTAAAAAAACAGCTGCTGGCGAGACATAGCGAACCAAGATGAACCAACAATAATAAAGTCCTTTATTATTTAATTGTAATTCGTCGCGACTCTGTGTGCGAGTCATAACCCAACCTGAAAAAACTGCAATCAACAAGCCACCTGCAGGCAACATTATATTCGCTGTCAAGAAATCTAAACATTCAAAAATATTTTTACCCAAAAAGGTGAAATCAGCCCATTCATTAAAAGAAAAAACAGTACCCAAACCCAAAAACCAAACCCCCGCACCTAAAAATACACAGGTTTTTACTCGGCTATAGCCTTTATTCTCAACCATCCATGCAACGGCTGGTTCAATCAAGGAAATAGATGACGATAATGCTGCAAAAAACAATAACACAAAAAACAAAGTGCCAAAAATAACCCCTCCAGTCATCTGACCAAAAGCAATAGGCAAGGTCTGAAAGATAAGCCCTGGCCCTGTTGAAGGCTCTAGGCCATTGGCAAAAACTAAAGGAAAAATAGCAATCCCTGCTAACAATGCGACCAGAGTATCTGCACCGGCGACCATAAATGCCGTTTGAGAGATTGAAACATCCTTCGGCAAATAAGAGCCATAAACCATTATGGCCCCCATCCCCAAACTCAAGGTAAAAAAAGCATGCCCCATCGCCGTTAAGATACTACTCCCTGTAATCTTGCTAAAATCAGGATCAAACATAAATGAAAGACCTTGATCATAGGCATCGGTATTCATTGCGTATCCGACCAATAAAATCAATAAAATGAATAAACTCGGCATTAAAAACCGAACTGCTTTTTCCAAGCCTTCCCGCACCCCTCTAACTACCACCAACATAGTAATAACCATAAAACTGGTATGCCAAAAAACTTGTGCCCCAGAATCTTTGACAAAAGCATCAAAAAAACCACCTATTTGCTGAGCACTACCATCTATAAAAGTACCACTGATCGATTTTAGGACATAAGCCATTGCCCACCCAGCAATAACACTGTAATAGGATAGGATAATTACCCCTGCCGCAACACCTAACCACCCCAAATAGCGCCACCGTGAATCTGCACCCGCTTCTTGAGCCAATGTTTTCATCGCATTAACAGGATTTTGCCTGCCACGTCGGCCAATCATTGTTTCAGCCATCATAATAGGTATACCAATCACAACTACACAGAGCAGATAAACAATAACAAATGCACCACCACCATTTTCACCGGTAATATATGGGAACTTCCAAATATTTCCTAATCCGACAGCCGAACCTGTCGCCGCTAAAATAAATGCAAATCGCGACGACCACTCACTGTGTCTCTTATTTTTTATATCAGCCATAACTCACCAAATCAAAGTGTTGTAACTTACAACGAAAAACCTCAAGGAACCCAACAACCCGTGGAAATTTAAAATCAACCGAAGCGGACTACACTGTCAATTGTTTCAAAATCATAAAACTCTAGGTCTTGCGAATAACAGTGCAACCCGCATAAATTCAAGTACAATATTATTATGACATTGCAATCTTATTAATCATACTCTCTAGATCTATGGCAGGAAAAAAAAACCCTAAAAAGAACAGTACCAGCGCGACTATTGCCAACAATAAAATCGCGCGCCATAACTATTTTGTAGAAGATAGCTTTGAAGCCGGCCTTGTTCTTGAAGGATGGGAAGTTAAAAGCCTCCGTGAAGGCCGAATTCAATTAAAAGAAAGTCATATCCAAATTCAACGTGGTGAAGCCTGGCTTTACGGCGCTCATATATCTGCGCTTAACTCTGCATCAACACACATTATTCCCAATGCCATCCGTTCTAGAAAATTATTACTGCACCGGCAAGAATTAAATAAACTCATTGGCAATGTTGAACGTAAAGGCTATACCTTAGTCCCACTGTCAGTATATTGGAAAAATGGTCATATCAAGCTATCACTGGGTCTTGCTAAAGGTAAAAAATTACACGACAAAAGAACGACGGCTAAAGATCGTGACTGGCAACGCGAAAAATCCCGCATCATGAAACAAACACGCTAACCAATACTATGAAATCACACCCAAACTTATGTCATTCCAATGACAGTCTATTGCTTATTGTCGATATACAAACCAAGCTATTAGCGGCAATGCCTAGGCCTGCCAGTGAAGAGGTTATCAATAAATCAGGACGTTTAATCACAGCGGCAAAATCACTCAGTGTACCCGTTTGGGTCACTGAGCAATACCCTACTGGGCTTGGACCAACCCACCCAGAAATTTCAGAACGATTACCGGTTGACTCCCCGCACTTTGAGAAAACTAGTTTTTCTTGTTGTTCAGTTGACAATTTCCTTACCCGATTAAAATCTAGTGGTCGCACTAAAATAATTTTAGCTGGGCAAGAAGCGCATGTTTGTGTTTTACAAACTGCACTTGAATTAATAGCGGCAGGACTCTCTGTCTATATTGTTGAAGATGCCGTTTGTTCACGCAATGCCGAACATAAATTTTATGCCTTAAATCGACTGTCACAACAAAACGCGACGATTACTAATTACGAATCGGTTTTATTTGAATGGCTAGAAAATGCCTCTCACCCTCAATTTAAGGCCCTGATGGGCTTGTTGGATTAAAAACCCTTAACCTTTTATGACTTAATGCTAAACATGACTAATCAAAAATTACTTCTGGTTTATGACAAACAGTGCCCTGCATGCAACTACTACTGCCAGTTAATACGTATTAACGAAACTGTGGGTGAACTGACCTTAATTGATGCCCGCGACAACAATCCTATTATGGAAAAAATAACGGCCCAAGGACTTGATATTGACCAAGGGATGGTCCTTGTTATAGAGGGCAAACTCTATTATGGTTCAGAGGCTATTCAAGCACTTGCTTTGCTCAGTAGCCGTTCCGGACTCTTTAATCGTTTGAATTACCAGATCTTTAAATACCCTGCTGTCGCTAAAAAACTTTATCCCCTGCTAAGAATGAGCCGTAGCATTCTCTTAAAAATCTTACATAAAACCAAAATAAATAATTTAAACTTGAAAAACAACCAGTATTTTTAATCATCTAGCCATAGAGGCATTCTTAATGACATCGATACAAAGAGCACCCTCACTTGCACTTCTTATTTTCAGTGCCTGCCTGATCAATCCCCTCACTGTCTTAGCCGATGCAAACACGAGCCTATCTAAGGAACTATTATTTGAAAACAGAACTGCACTTAAAAGCAACCGAATTCATGCGAAAATGATCCGCATCACGTTCCCCCCCCTTTATAAAAGTCCTTGGCATACCCACCAAGGCCCTGGTCCCCGCTATATTTTAAAAGGTTCCTTAAAAATAACCGAAGGAAAACAAGTCAATACCTATTCAGCCGGTGAGGTCTTTTGGGAGTCTGGGCAGAGAATGCGTGCGGAGAATCTTTCTAATGAAGAAGCGGAACTGGTATTATTTGAATTAGTTCCACAATAACTATTTATACTGCCGGTCATACCTAAGAAGACAATAACCTATGTATTCACTGGGTTATTGTCGTTGTCTTGATAGCTAAGCGCTCAACATAAACAATAACGCCAAACACCGGGTGGTCGAAATAATGTGTTTCACTTAAACGAATACGGCGCCTTTGATCCATTAAATAAAACACCCCCTCTTTTTCAAACTCAAACTGTACTTTTAAATGCAAATAATAGCCTCGCTGTAAGGTGATGTAGCCTTGAACTGGATGGGGATTACGCATACTAAAGGGTGCACTGACAACCACAGGTTTACTGCTTGAGTCACTCTTAACCGATTGCATCCAGGCCGTATGTATTAACGGTTTGTATGCCTTTCTACGCATCAAATGACGATACACTGAGTCTAACTGTAAATCATCCCTATTCAAACGAGAAAACTGAATGGGATTTATTAATAAAAGTGATTTTGGATATGCTGTGCGGGTTAAATCAAATTTTCTACGCGGTAAACGGATGGTCGTAGATTTTGCTTCAAACTGCTCCGAATTGACCCTGTCCTGTTCAAAGACAATAATCTCAAAATGATACCAATTCTCTTTTGCTAAAACATTTTCAGCCATGAGCATACCCATCAAGATGCTCAAACAGAACCCGGTGATCACCTGCAGATGAACCACCCCTTTAGCTTTCACAATGAAATATCCGTGAGTAACGCTGTCATGGCTTCTATCTTATTCTGCGTTGTTTTGAAACGTCTAGAAAACCGTAATTTATCTGCACCCTCAAGGCGATAAATATCTGGCTTTGTTTGTACCAACGCAATCAATTTCCCGGCATCAACGTTAGGTGTTGCCGTAAAAACTAAGCGCCCTCCCGACGCATTAACTTCTATCTTTTTAACACCCAATGCGCCTGCTTGCTGTTTTAATTGGGTAATTTCAAATAAATTCTTCACGGCATCTGGCAACAAACCAAACCGGTCAATCATCTCAATTTGTAGTTCTCGCAAATCAACTGAATCACTCGCATTAGCTATTCTTTTATATAAAACTAATCGGCTATGAATGTCGGGCAAATAATCTTCTGGAATAAGTGCAGAACACTGTAGATCTACCTCTGGACCGGTATCCATAGGACGCTCAAGTTCTGGGTGCTCACCTGATTTAAGAGCCGTTATCGTACGCTCTAATAATTCTGTATACAGTGTAAATCCTATTTCCTGAATCTGACCACTTTGTCCATCCCCTAATAACTCACCCGCACCTCGTATTTCTAAATCATGCGAGGCCAACATAAAGCCTGCCCCTAATTCACCGGCAGTCTCAATCGCCTCTAATCGCTTAACAGCATCTTTAGTCATCAATTTTTTAGGCGGAACTAAGAGATAAGCATAAGCGCGATGGTGTGAACGGCCGACCCGCCCTCGTAATTGATGTAATTGCGCTAAACCTAATTTATCCGCTCGATTGATAATAATGGTATTAGCCGTGGGTAAGTCAATGCCGCTTTCAATGATCGTAGTACAAATTAGGATATTAAATTTTTGATGATAAAAATCCAACATAACTTGTTCTAGTTCCCTTTCGGGCATTTGTCCGTGTGCAATTTCAATCCGCGCTTCAGGTAATAACCTTTGAAGCTCGCGCGCCTGACGTTCCATTGTCTTAACTTCATTATGTAAAAAATAAACTTGTCCACCCCGTTTAATTTCACGAAGGCAAGCTTCTTGTACCATCGAGTCAACCCACTCGGAAATAAACGTTTTGATCGAATGCCGATTAGATGGCGGCGTTGCAATGATTGAAACCTCACGCAATCCAGACATCGCCATATTAAGTGTTCGAGGAATCGGCGTTGCGGTTAATGCTAATAAATCAAGCTCATGGCGAATCTTTTTAAAATGCTCTTTTTGACGAACCCCAAAACGATGCTCCTCATCAATAATAACTAACCCTAGGTTCTTATAATTAATTTCTTTGGAAAATAATTTATGCGTACCAATAATAATATCCACAGCACCGGTCGCAATATCATCAATAATTAATTTTTGTTTTTTGGCCGTTAGAAAACGTGAAATAACCTCTACTCTAATAGGCCAATCGGTCATCCGGTCTCTAAAGTTCTGGAAATGTTGCTGCGCTAAAAGTGTTGTAGGCACTAAAACGGCAACCTGTTTAGAATTTTGTACGGCTATAAAAGCCGCACGCATTGCAACCTCAGTTTTACCAAAGCCAACATCCCCACAAACCACACGATCCATCGGCTGTGATTTAGCCATGTCCTCCAGAATACTTTCTATAGTAGTCAGTTGATCAGGCGTTTCTTCAAAAGGAAACGCTGCCGAAAAAGAATGGTAGTCCTCTAACTGACATACAAACGAAAAACCTTTGTTCAGGCTACGTTTCACTTGAATATCCAACAATTCAGTAGCCACATCCCTGACTTTCACGATAGCCTTTTTCTTGGCCTTACGCCACTGCTCACCGCCCAATTTGTGGAGTGGTGCGCTGTCCACATTCATACCCGTGTAACGACCAATAAGGTGTAAAGATGAAACAGGAACATAGATCTTGTCATTACCGGCATATTCCAAAGCTAAAAACTCGGCTGCTATACCATTCAATTCCAGAATCTGCAGCCCTAAATAACGCCCTACACCGTGATCTTGGTGCACAACCGGTGACCCTAATGACAATTCATTCAGATTGCTCACGACATTCTCAAGCTCTCGCGCGCTAGATTTCTTTCTACGTCTACGTTGCTGAACCTTTGAGCCTAATAATTGACTTTCAGTAATAATAGCCAATGAAGAGCTTGCTAAATTAAGACCATGATCAATCGGCGCCACGAGTATACATTGAGACTCATTCGATCTCAGGAATTCGGCCCAACTACCCACCACAACGACACTGATCTGATATTTTTTTAATTGCTCTATGAGCGCCTCTCTGTGCCCGGGTGTCTCCGCCACAAAAAGTATTTTCCCTGCTACTCCCTTAACAAACTGTTTCAGGGCAAACGCGGGTTCTTTTAAGCGCTCATTGATGGCAACGTCAGGAAGTTCTAGGCAAGAATAATTGATACTCTCTTTAGTCAGGTTATTGCCCCCCCCGATAAAAACTTGCCTAAAAGAAGCCATTCTTTGCTCCAACTCAGCGGTCTCAATAAACAGACTATTGGGTGCTAATAAAGGCCTTTCTAAATCATATTTACGCTGCTCATAGCGTAACTGAATTTCTTCATAAACCGCTAATGCCTGTGCTTGTATACCACGGCCCTTTAAAAAAACAGTCTCTGCCGGCAGGTAGTCAAATAACGTATCCGTACTGTCGACAAACAAGGGTAAATAATATTCAATTCCCCCTGGCATAATGCCCTGACTCACATCACTGTAAATAGGATTATTTGAAGATGCTGAAGGAAATTTCTCCCTGAAATTCTTTCTAAATTGTTTAACCGAATCATCCGTGACTGGAAATTCACGGGCAGGAAAAAGATTTATCGCCTGTACTTTTTCTAATGATCGTTGCGTTTCCGGATCAAAAGTTCTAATGGATTCAACTTCATCATCAAATAATTCAATCCGATAAGGTAAAGCACTCCCCATAGGGAATAAATCTATAATAGAGCCACGAATAGAAAATTCCGCATGCTGTAAAACTTGGTTGACATATTGATAGCCGACTGAGTCCAAGCGAGCTCTTTGTTCCGTTAATTTAAATAAGCCTCCAACACGAATCTCAAAACTATTCGCTAATATATGTTGTCTCGGTGCTAAGCGCTGCATTAATGTCGCCACTGAAACAATCAACACCCCCCGCTTAACACCTGATAGACGAGTTAAGGTTTTTAACCGTTGAGAAATTATTTCCGGTAACGGTGAAAAAACATCGTAGGCTAAGGTCTCCCAATCGGGGAAATGTAAAATACAATCATTATCTTGCAGAAAAAATGCAATCTCATGTTCAAGCCGCAATGCCGTATGATTATCCTGTGTGACCACCACAAGGAATTGATTATTCTGTTGAATCGTCAACGCTATGGCAAGCGAATCAGCACAACCCAGTAATCCTTCCCAAGCCATTGGGGTCGTCGGTGAAGCAGGCAAAGCCGTTTTAAAAAGCGGGTTGTCTATAGGCATAAATATTTCAAGTTTTTATCTGGTTAAATTTATTTCTGATGACCAAAACTATTAACTGTTATTTTGTAAAAACATGGCATCACCATAACTAAAGAAGCGATACTTCTGTGCAATGGCACATTGATAAGCCGATTTAATTAACTCATGTCCTGAAAATGCAGACACTAACATTAACAGGGTTGATTCCGATAAATGGAAATTAGTAATCATTGCATCCACGGACATAAATTTATAACCCGGTGTTATAAACAAATCGGTGAAGCCTAGGCTCGGTAACAAAGCCCCAGAAACAGATGCCGACTCAAGTGCTCTCACAGCGGTGGTTCCCACTGCGATCACACGCCCGCCACCTTTCCTAGCCTCTGCTATGGCCTGTAGAGTATCGTCCGTCACTTCATAATACTCTTGGTGCATAACATGCTCATTTAATCGTTCAACGCGAACCGGTTGAAAAGTACCACTACCCACATGTAACGTTACATAAGCAAACTTAACCCCTTTATCCTTTAAGGCTTTTAAGATGACATGATCAAAATGTAACCCTGCTGTAGGTGCAGCGACTGCCCCCTCATGTTTTGAAAATACAGTCTGATAGCGCTCCTTATCCTGCGTTTTATCGGGTCGCTGAATATACGGCGGAAGTGGCACATGACCAATTTTATTTAACACTGAAAAAACAGATTGGGACGATTCAAATACAACTTCAAATAAATCCCCGTGCCGACCCATCACCTGACAACTATACCCTTGATCAAATTCAATGACGGTATTCGGTTTGGGTGTTTTACTGGCTCTAATATGTGTCAAGGCTGAATATTCACTAATAATTCTTTCAATTAGCAACTCAACCTTTCCGCCTGTTTGTTTTTTCCCCCATAATCGAGCCGGGATGACACGTGTGTCATTAAAGATCAAAATATCTTTATCTTCAACCAAGTCAATTAAATCTAAAAATCGAAGGTGAGTGATAGAATGTTGATCTGCACCTACCTGCATCAACCGACTACCCGTTCGGTCAACTAAAGGTTCTTGAGCAATTAACGCTTTAGGTAACGAATAAATAAAATCACTTTTATACATACAGCCCTTTTCAATAAAAGATTACAGAAAACATGGTCTACATTTGACCCGGTACAAAGTCGCTATCGGAATTTAGAAAAGAGAACATCTAAAACCACTAAAAATAACATTGCCGCATCAAAAAGCCATTATCCTTGAATTATAAAAAGACCGCCATATTCTATAGTTAATAGTAAGGAACTAAACATTTAAATTTACTGGCTTTATAAATAAGTTTTATTTATAATTCACCAGCAAATGCCGGGGTGGTGAAACTGGTAGACACGTTGGATTCAAAATCCAATTTCTTCGGAAGTGCCGGTTCGATTCCGGCCCTCGGTACCACTTTAAAATATCCTTGAAGTAACATTATTGTACTTCAAGGATATATTTATCTCTCAACTGAACTGCCACTAAAGATCACTTTACCCGCAGTCTTACGTTGACAGGGTTCGCTATAGCCACTAAGAACCTAATCCGCAGATTAACCCTAAAAGTTGCCCTTAAAAAAGGGCGTATTCCAATAGCAATCAGAATACACCCATTAAAAACTTGTGCTAACCCACTCGCCTAAGTGATTAAAGTAGCTTACTCACGTGTTCTAAGCGCATCGCCACCCCATGCTATTATTTATTATCTTGGCCATGCGCATGCAACACATTATTAGCTGCCGGACTAACGGCTTCAACGCCAATACCAAACTTATAAACCATTAAACCCCCTAAGTCAGCACCTAACATTAGCGCTGTACATAAAAAAGCAGAGGAAATAAAATGAAACACATCGGCTTCTTTACAGAAAAGAAGTTTCGTCCGGAATCGCCAAACCGATAAGACCAAGCCCAATAACGCCACAAATAACCCATACCATTTATGTTTCTCTAAAATACTATGAACCTCTAACCCATGAGGAACATTTGAGGCTGCTTGGAAACCTGCTATAACCGTAAAAACTGAACTAATCGCCCCTAAGTACAACAACCCACTCGCCATTGTTCTTAACTCTTTATTCTTAGTTAACCGGCCAATGATATCCACGATAAAAAAAGTAGGAAACAAAACAATGGGGAAATGAATAATTAATGGGTGAATATTAGGTAACGAATTAACACCGGGTATTAAAACTAAAAAAATTTCACTTA
>DUCI01000072.1:0-9720 GCA_012959905.1 Methylococcaceae bacterium
GATGATTGCGCGTTATCAGAAAAGTTAGAAGACCCTCCACTACGGCTACCTAACATTTGCATTTGTTCGGCAATAATGTCCGTTGAATACCGGTCTTGGCCGTCTTTACCTTGGTACTTCTGTGTTTGTATCCGGCCTTCAATATAAACTTGACTGCCCTTTCTTAAATATTGTTCAACAACTTCCGCTGTACGATTAAAGAAAACCACCCGATGCCATTCAGTATGGTCTTTACGTTCTTGGGTTTGGCGATCAGTCCAACGCCGCGTAGTTGCCAAACTTATTCTTACTATTTTTGTGCCATTAGGACTGGTACGAACATCAGGATCTTGTCCTAAATTACCAATTAAAGTAACTTTATTCAGCATGGTTTTCTCCAAAAGTTAAGGTTCATTATTTATCATTCTACTTAGTGGGCATGATAACAAATCATACCGACTGATTGCGGGTTAAAAAATCTTGCAGCGCCTTACGATCTAATATTGAATTATCGACTTTCAAATAAGCTAATTTTTCTTCAACATGCACACGGGCTTCCGCAACGCCGGTAACGTTTACCAGCATTTCGTTCAGTTTATCGGGTTGCTCCGAGGCAAGACCTTCTAATGAAACAATTAAATTAGCCAAATAGCGGGGCGTACGCATTTTCATCGCCACCACTAGCCACAGTAACGTCGCTATAATACACACAATAAAAACCGCAACCACTCCCCATTGCCCATAACACCAGCCACCTAAGGTACCGCCTATAAAAGCACCTAAAAACTGCGAGGTTGAATAAACACCCATTGCGGTACCTTTCATATCACCCGGTGCTGTTTTAGAGATCAACGACGGCAATGTCGCTTCCAATAAATTAAAGCCACAAAAAAACAGCGCTAAAAAAACAATAATGCCGGTAAGGCTATCATAAAAAAAGGCAAACCCGATAAAGGCCAGACATAAGGCTGCAATCGCACCTATAAAAACCGATTTCATCTTATGTTTCTTCTCAGCCAGAATAACAAACGGTATCACAATAGCCATAGACCCCAGCAATACCGGCAAATAAACCTGCCAATGCAGGCTTTGTTCAAGCCCCGTTGCTCTCAACTGCAAAGGAATAATGATAAAGCTTGCCATCAGCACGAGATGTAAAATGAAAATACCAAAATCAAGACGCAATAAATCAAAATTTAATAACACATCTTTAAATTGGCTCGGCAGAGATTCAGCATCAGGGTGGACTTTTAATTCCAACGGATTAGGAACCACATATAACACCAGTAACAAGGCAATAACCGCCAACACAGCCGTGACCCAAAAAATTGATTGTATCCCCGCAAAATTGGCAAGAATAGGTCCTACGACCATGGCAACGGCAAAAGACAAACCAATACTCATACCAATCATCGCCATGATTTTAGTGCGGTGGACCTCTTGGGTTAAATCAGCAGCTAGCGCCATGACCACTGCGGCAATAGCACCACAGCCCTGTAACGCACGCCCTATAAGGACGCCGTAGATTGACGTTGATAACGCCGCCACCACACTGCCGGTAATAAAAAGCAACAAGCCCAGGACAATCATCTTTTTTCGGCCGAACCGGTCAGACAATAAACCAAAAGGAATCTGAAATAATGCTTGGGTTAAGCCATAAACACTCATGGCCAATCCGATTAACAGCGGTGTAGAGCCTTCATAAAAATCTGAAAATAACGTTAAGACGGGCAGGATCATAAATAAGCCAAACATTCTTAACGCATAAATAGATGCCAATGAAATACTGGCACGTCGCTCAAACGGTGTAAGTGGACTACTAATATCCTGAATTACAGCCAAAACAAAAATCTCCTTTGCGTAAGTAATACAAAAACACGTATATTATCAGGTTATCTTACTTGTCGGAATTATAGAATGAATACAATTCGTATTCGTGGCGCAAGAACACATAATCTTAAGAATATTGATCTGGACTTACCCCGAGATTCGTTGATCGTGATCACCGGTATTTCAGGGTCTGGAAAATCTTCCTTAGCCTTTGATACGCTTTATGCTGAAGGTCAACGACGTTATGTTGAGTCCTTATCGGCTTATGCACGTCAGTTTCTCTCATTAATGGAAAAACCCGACGTTGACCATATTGAAGGCCTCTCGCCAGCTATTTCAATTGAACAAAAATCCACCTCACATAATCCCCGATCAACGGTAGGAACCATCACCGAAATCTATGATTATTTACGGTTATTGTATGCCCGTGCAGGGACACCACAATGCCCTAAACACAGCACCTCACTCGAGGCACAAATCATCAGCCAAATGGTCGACAAAGTACTCAGCCATGAAGACGGACAGCGCTGGATGTTATTAGCACCCGTTGTCAATCAGCGTAAAGGCGAACATATTCAACTCTTTAATGACCTCAAATCACAAGGCTTTATCCGAGCACGCATTAATGGCGAAATTTATGACTTAGACGAAGTCCCCGCGCTCGATAGTCATAAAAAACACACCATTGAAGTGATTGTTGACCGTTTCAAAATTCGGGACGATATCGCACTGCGTCTAGCGGAATCATTTGAAACGGCTTTACGCATCGCTGATGGAACCGCTATTGCCGCGTCGATGGATGACAAGACTGTCGAGCTCTTATTTTCTGAACATTATGCCTGCAAAATCTGTGGCTATAGTCTGGCTGAATTAGAACCGCGGATTTTTTCCTTTAACAATCCCAAAGGCGCTTGCTCTACCTGCGATGGTCTTGGCATAAAACAATACTTTGACCCTGCCCTGGTTGTTCACAGCCCAGAATTGACTTTGGCTGGCGGTGCTATCAGAGGTTGGGACCGACGCAATGGTTACTATTTTCAGTTAATTTCTTCGCTAGCTGAACATTATCAGTTCGATACCGATACTCCCTTCAATTCACTCAGTAAAGAACATCAAGACATCCTTTTATTTGGTAGCGGACGCGAAGCAATAGACTTTCACTTTATTACCGCCCGGGGAACCATAAAACGCAAACGTCATTCATTTGAAGGGGTTATTGCCAATATGGAACGACGTTATCTGGAAACGGATTCCTCTACCGTCCGCGATGATCTGGCTAAATATTTAGCCAATAAACCTTGTCCTAGTTGTAACGGGTCACGCTTAAACGAGTCGGCCCGAAATGTCTTTATTAACAACCATCCTTTACCCGAATTAACCGCCCTATCGATTCAAGACTTATTAACGTTTTTTCAATCGCTCAGCCTATCAGGCAAAAAAGCGAAGGTTGCAGAAAAAATTGTTCACGAAATTCAAGATCGATTAGAGTTTTTGGTGAACGTTGGGTTAAATTATCTTTCCTTAAACCGTAGCGCCAATACTTTATCTGGCGGCGAAGCTCAACGGATACGCTTAGCCAGCCAAATTGGAGCCGGTTTAGTGGGTGTCATGTATGTTCTTGACGAACCTTCAATAGGTCTTCACCAACGTGACAATCAACGGTTACTCAATACCTTGATCCATCTTCGCGACATGGGTAATACCGTTATTGTCGTTGAGCATGATGAAGATGCCATAAGAGCCGCCCAACACATTATTGATATTGGCCCTGCGGCAGGTATTCATGGCGGTGAAATTGTCGCGCAAGGCTCGCTTAAAGCCATAATGAACAATCCTGCATCGTTAACCGGCATGTATCTTTCAGGGAAACAAAAAATCAACATCCCTAAAAAACTGCATTGGCCCATAGATGACCAACAAATCACCATTAAGAATGCTCGCGGTAACAACCTAAAAAATATCACTGTTTCATTTCCGCTCGGTTTATTCACCTGTATTACCGGTGTGTCAGGGTCTGGAAAATCAACACTCATTAATGATACGCTTTATCGCCATGTTGCCCGTACACTCAATAACGCCAGCGCTCTTCCCGCAGCCTGTGACCAAGTGCTTGGCCTTAAATTAATTGATAAGGTCGTCGATATTAACCAAAGCGCTATTGGCCGTACACCACGCTCAAACCCAGCGACTTATACCGGTTTATTCACCCCAATCCGTGAATTATTTGCAGCAACCCGTGAGTCTCGCTCTCGTGGCTATTCTCCCGGTCGATTTAGCTTTAATGTAAAAGGTGGCCGTTGTGAAGCGTGTAAAGGCGACGGAGTCATAAAAGTTGAAATGCATTTTTTACCCGACGTCTATGTGCATTGCGATATTTGCCAAGGCAAACGCTACAACCGTGAAACGCTTGAGGTTCGATATAAAGGCAAAACAATTAACCAAGTGCTTGATATGACCGTAGAAGATGCCTTAGATTTCTTCCGTCCGGTCCCGGTGCTAAATAAAAAATTACAAACTTTAATAGAGGTTGGTTTAAGCTACTTAACCTTGGGTCAAAAAGCGGTAACTTTGAGTGGTGGTGAAGCACAACGCATCAAATTAGCCAAAGAACTGTCTAAACGTGATACCGGTAAAACACTGTATATTCTGGACGAACCGACAACCGGACTACACTTCCATGACATCAAGCAGTTGCTGGCGGTCTTACATACCCTTAGAGATCATGGCAATACTATAATTGTTATTGAACACAATCTTGACGTGATAAAAACTGCCGACTGGATTATCGATTTAGGGCCCGAAGGCGGCGATGGTGGCGGCCTTATTATCGCTGAAGGCACACCCCATGACGTTAGTGAGGTAGAACAATCCCATACTGGATTGTTCTTAAAGAAATACTTTAGTAACTAAGCTGATTTAACAGTTTCAACTATTTTATCAAAATCTTTAACACGTTCTTTACCGGCCGTTACTAGATCCATACCGATATTAATCAACAACGTACCTAGACCCGGTGTTTTGTAGACTAACCAACCTAAAAAACCCGCCAATGGGACACCAATTGCTGCACTGATTATGCCATTGAGACCAAAAATGCCTAATAATTTAATAAATAAAATCGCAAAATCAAGCGGTAAAATAAGCAATGCACTAAAATAAACGAGCACGACAAAAGTAAAAACAACAAAAATTACAAATTGCAGTAGTCTTACTAGCGCAACATTAACATTCTTCATAACCATGAATCCTAAAGGGAAATTTTCTTACATCAATTAACAATCGAGATGAAACGATAGCACTCGTTCCATAACACTTAAGTGTGATGATTATACTACAGCAAAATTCAACGGGTTGATTTTTTATTCCTCGGATACAGCTGTGGGCGGTTCTTTCTTTAAGAAAAAAGTGTGTAGAAGCAAACCCGCTACAAAACCACCTATGTGAGTCCACCATGCCACCGTTGAGAGCGTTGGCTCTTGAGTCACCAACCCAAATGTCGCCTCATGTATTTGATACATCGCCCAAAGCCCTAAAAATGCGATCGCTGGGATTTCAAAGAAGAGAGGTAGAAAAAACAATGGCAACCAAAGTTTAATTCGGGCATAAGGGTATAACAAAAAAAAGGCCCCTAATATGCCGGCGATTGCACCCGAAGCACCCACCATCGGTAAGGTTGACGATGGATTAAAATCATATTGCAGATAAGCTGCAACCAGACCACATACAACATAAAAAATAGAAAACCGAAGTCGCCCCATTCGCTCTTCAATATTCCCCGCAAAAATCCATAAGAACACTAAATTAATCAGCAGGTGAACCACATCTCCGTGTAAAAACATACTCGAAAAAAATGAAAAATAACTGTCATCTGGAAAACCTGATTTCAATGCCCACTCAGGAAAACTATAGCGTGCTGCCACCATGCCATAAAGATAAAGAACATAATTATTAATTTGAACCGGCAAAATAAACATCACAGTAAAGATCGCGGTATTAATAAACATTAAAACCCACGTTATATAAGGCCGCGTATGTAGTGGGATATTATTTTTAACTGGAATCATCTTGTTATTACCTTCTAGGAGGCGCTTTTGATTCTTGGCGAAAATTCATAAAAATATCTAATAAACCTAACATGGCTAATCCGGTAAACATATGCTGCGGAAAAATCATCAGTAATAAATAAACGGGAACTAAAAAACCATGGCTATGGCCCTTCTTCGCCACATTAGAATGGAAAATAGCCAAACCTTGAAAGGCATACATCATAGTCAAAATAGCCAACAGGTCATAAACTAAAAACTCACTAATCATATAACCCATAAAAAGCATCACGATGCCTCCCATAAAGGCAGAACCTGGAACGTATAAATTATAAAACTCGTCCTGAAACCCGCCGGGGTTAAATTGATAAGATTGCAAATAACGCGCTAATAGCAATGCCATCATCGATGTCAGCCCCAACATAACCGCCACTAGGCCATTAATTAGGAAAAGACTACCATCCGACTCAAAAATATCAATCGTTGCACCTTGAATACTGTACGCCGCTAATTCCAACCATTGCTCCCACCATAGCACCGCATCCCCCGTATAAAGTTGAATACTCATTGCTACTAACGCACAACTTGCAGAAATCACAACCAGTGCTTCACCCTGTGAAGCTTGTCGATATAACACCCGTGCACTCAACCAAACGGGAAAATATATAAATAACGCAATGGGTATTTCCATACCAGGTCTTGGGACAACAAAGGATTGTGCAAATAGAATAATGATTGCTGAAACAACAAAAACAATCACCCCTTCTTGTGGGTTTTTTCTCAGTGTTACCAATGCGCCCACAGCTGCACTAATAACGGCAAATGGTACAAAGAAAATTGATACCGCACCGAAAACAGCCATAACTAAAATAGCTTGATGACGATTGCTCACTACATATTTAATTAAGAAGCCCATCAAATATAACCTTAAAATTAAATTATTACGCTAATCAAGTGACCTTATCTAAGGAAGGTAATTCAACAAATACTCAATTATTCTAGTCCAAAACTCAATACCTGTATTATCATTAATTGATCTCTATAATTTACCGTCAATATGAAAAAGGACAAGCGCATCATACAATTTCATAACTATGAAATTTAAACACATCGCGGGGGGGCTTATTGACCGGCGTTGTTTTCTTAAGAAAGGCCTGGTCTTTTCTGTCGCCGCCACAGTGCCAGCCTCTTTATCTGCTCAGACAGTTCTTGAACAAGAACGCACACAATGGATGTCTGAACCCGGTATCGGATTTTCTAATTACGGGGACCCCTCTCCTTTCGAAAAAAAAACTATTCGCTGGACGATGGCTAATAGTCATGTATCTGGAAATGGCGTTTCGTGGACCCCGTTACAAGATCTTGACGGTATCATAACACCTTCTGGGCTCCACTTTGAACGTCATCATAATGGCGTCCCTCAGATAGACCCTGCAGTCCATCGCTTAACCATCCACGGCTTAGTTACCCATGCTCTTGAATTTTCCATTGAAAGCTTATTGCAATACCCGAAAATATCTAGAATCTGCTTTATTGAATGTGGCGGTAATAGTAATGCTGGCTGGCATAAAAACCCCCTTCAAACACCCGTAGGTAATTTTCATGGCATGGTTTCATGCAGCGAATGGAGCGGCATCCCCTTAAAACTATTATTAAATGAAGCTCAACTACATCATGATGCACAATGGGTTATTGCCGAAGGTGGTGATGCTAGCCTTATGAATGTCAGCCTTCCTTTAAACAAAGCAATGGACGATTGTTTTATTGCCTTATATCAAAATGGAGAAAGAATACGCCCTGAAAATGGCTATCCATTACGATTAATAGTCCCTGGCTGGGAAGGTGTCCTTAATGTCAAATGGCTACGCCGTCTTCATATTACCAACCAACCCACGATGTCTCGAAATGAGACGGCCAAATACACCGAATTACTGCCTAGCGGAAAAGCACAGCAATTTTCATTCTTCATGGCTGCAAAATCTATTATTACCCACCCCAGTTATGGCCATCAATTAAATCGTTTGGGGTTCTATCAGATTTCGGGTTTAGCTTGGTCCGGTCGTGGAAAAATCACTCGCGTTGAAGTCTCTGCTGATCATGGCCAGACGTGGTTAGATGCTGAGCTACAAGAGCCGATATTATCCATGTGTTTTACCCGTTTCCGAATCCCTTTAGAATGGCAGGGTCAAGCGATTGTATTATGTAGTCGTGCAACAGATGAAACGGGATACGTTCAACCCAGCCGGACTGAGCTAATCGCCCAACGGGGCCGACACGGCTATTTTCATTACAACGCTATTGTTAATTGGGCGATCTCGACACAAGGTCATATCAGCCATGTCTATGATTAAATATAGCGTTATCTTTATACTACTTTGGACCTGTGCTGCGTTGGCTCAAGACGATAATGGTCCACGGCTAGGAAAACATCTCTCTAAAGAAACTATCCAACAGCGTAACTTTACCGTCTTTCCAAATGGACAAGGTCTACCGCTAGGACAAGGCACAGTTCCAGCCGGAAGAACAGTTTATACAACCCGTTGTCTACATTGTCATGGAACCGAAGGATCAGGCGACAGTGCCGAAGAATTAGCCGGTGCCCTTCACCGTTTAACCGATGATCCACCCGATAAAACCATTGGTACATACTGGCCTTATGCCACAACCCTGTTTGATTTTATTCGACGTTCAATGCCTATGGATTCACCCGGCAGTCTCACAACACAAAATGTATATGATGTAACGGCTTACTTATTATTTTTAAATAAAATTATCGATCATGACCAAACCATCGACAAGAAAACACTCGCGAACATAAAAATGCCCAACAGGAATGGCTTTATCGATCTTTATTCGACTAAAAAGTAAATACTCGTTTGAATAGGTCTGTGCTTACGCGGTGCTGAATTATGATTCTTTGGTCAACAAAAAAGGCCTAGCTATTAAGCTAAGCCTTTCATTGAAATGGCGTCCCCAGGGGGGTTCGAACCCCCGTTACCGCCGTGAAAGGGCGGTGTCCTAGGCCTCTAGACGATGGGGACTAAGACTGTTTCTACATTGAACCAAATTTGGTGGAGCCAGGCGGGATCGAACCGCCGACCTCAACACTGCCAGTGTTGCGCTCTCCCAATTGAGCTATGGCCCCTGCAGGAAAAAAGTATTATACAATTTTTTTTAAACTTGTCTATAGCTATATAGAACTTTTTAAACCTCTATCGCCACTTTTGTTACAGATAAAGGTCTTGGAAACTTTTTTCAGTCACAATATCATGATTTGATTCAACACGGTCAAGATAAACATGACCGATAAGATGGTCAAATTCATGTTGAAAAACTCGAGCAATAAAACCACTCAGATTAAGCTGTTGCCATGAACCGTTGGTATCTTGAAAGTCCACTTCAATTTTCGTGTATCGCGGCACTAAGGCTCGAATACCCGGAATACTCAAGCAACCTTCCCACTCTTTTTCACAGTGCTCGCTGGTCGCTGTAAACTTTGGGTTCAGCATCACTATGGGATCCATCTGTGGCGCCAAAGGATAGCGCCCAGTGGGCCGTGAACCTACAATCATAATCTGATAAGACTCCCCAATCTGTGGCGCTGCGAGCCCAACGCCATCAGTAAAAGCCAGCGTTGCTTTCATATCTGAAATGATATTAATAACCGTATCCGCTAAAACACACGGCACTACTTTAGCTTCTTGCCTCAGTCTTGGATCACCTAGCTCAACAATCGGTCTGATTTGGTTCATAAAAAAATATCCATACTTATAAGAATACCCTTAATCTATTCCTTCTGACTACATAGAATAATTAGCGACTATCTAATAAACTAAGCAACATGATAAAATTATACTTTTAATTTTAC